>JAAUPC010000009.1 GCA_012036325.1 Paracoccaceae bacterium | reverse complement strand
GGACCGCGCGGCTTGGAGTTCGCGCGCGCACGCGTCGAGATGAAGGCCATCGAGACCGTGCTGCATCTGGCGCGCGAAGCGCCGCGCAAGATGCGGCGCATGGTGCCCGCGCATGTCTGGACGCTGGTCGCGCCCTATGGCCTGCGCCCCGACGAAGGAGAGTCGAAATGAGCGCGAGAAACTTGGAAGTCAACGCGACGAGCGCGTTGATGAAAGCCATGCCGCCGCTGCAGTGGCTGAGCCTGGGCACCAACCTCGCGGCCACGCTGACGGCGGCCTGGTACGGCTTCTCCTTTGGCTACGGGCTGGGCGGCGCGTTCATCGGCGTCGTCGCTGCCGTCACGTCGGCGTGATGGCCTCGCTGCTGACCAGCCCTGGGTCCGCCGGGGCTGCCGTGAACGTCCCGCGCGGCGCACAAGCCGCCAGCATCACCGCCGCCAGGATCATCAGTCGCAAGGGCCGCCCTCCCATTTGCGCGCAGCCTCTGCCAGCCTCCCTGCCGCGTCAACCGGCCATGGACAGGCGGCCCCCCCTCTGGCTACATCCCGCAGATCACAACGACAGGAGCGGACATGACCCTGCACGGCAAGACCGCCTTGGTGACCGGCGGCAATCGCGGCATCGGCCTCGCCACCGTCCGCGCACTGGCCGGGGCGGGGGCCACCGTCCACTTCACCGCCCGCAGCGCCGAAAGCCTTGACCTTGCCCGGCAGGTCCTTGGCCCCACAGCCACCGGCCACCTCGCCGACATGACCGACGCCCCCGCGTTGGCGGCGCTTTTCCAACAGCCCTTCGACATCCTGGTGAACAATGCCGCCATAATCGCGCCCATCGGCCGCATCCTCGACATCTCACCCCAAGACTGGGCGCTGAACATCACCACCAATCTCACCGCCGCCTTCCACGCCACCCAACTCGCCCTGCGCCACATGGTCGCCAAGGGCGGCGGCACCATCATCAACATCTCCTCCGGCGCCGCCCACCGCCCGCAAGAAGGGTGGAGCGCCTATTGCGCCGGCAAGGCTGGTCTCGCCATGCTGACCCGCTCGGTTCACATGGAATATGCCGCAGAAGGCATCCGCGTCTTCGGCTTCGCCCCGGGTGTGGTCGACACCGACATGCAGGTCGCCATCCGCGCCTCGGGCATCAACCCCGTTTCCCAGATCCCGCGCACGGCCCTTGCCCCGGCCGATCACCCCGCCCGCGCCATCGCATGGCTCTGCACTGCCGCAGCAGACCCCCTTGCCGGGCAAGAGCTTGACATCCGCGCCCCCGATCTTCGCGCCGCAGTGGGCCTTCCGCCCTTGGCCTGACGCGGCCGCCTCGCTAACATGTCAGCGACAGTCACAAGGACACCCGCATGAAACTCCTTCGCTACGGGCCGCAGGGCCAGGAAAAGCCCGGCCTCCTCGCCGCCGATGGTACGATCCGCGATCTTTCCAGCCATATCGCTGACCTTTCCGGCGACATCCTCACAAAGCTCGACACGCTCAAGGCCATCGACCCGGCCACTCTGCCTGTGGTCCAGCCTGATCGCCTTGGCGCTTGCGTCGCCGGCACCGGAAAATTCATCTGTATTGGTCTCAACTACGCTGACCACGCCGCCGAATCCGGCGCTACCGTCCCGCCTGAGCCGATCATCTTCATGAAGGCCACCTCCGCCATCTGCGGCCCGAACGACCCAATCCTGATCCCCCGTACCAGCCAGAAAACCGACTGGGAGGTTGAGCTTGGCGTCGTCATTGGTAAACCCGCCAAATACGTGACCGAGGCTGAGGCCTTGAACCACGTCGCCGGTTACTGCGTCATCAATGATGTGTCCGAGCGCGCCTTCCAGACCGAACGCTCCGGTCAGTGGACCAAAGGCAAATCCTGCGACAACTTCGGCCAGACCGGCCCCTGGATGGTGACGCCGGATGAGGTGGCCGATCCCCAGAACCTGCCAATGTGGCTGACGGTCAACGGCCAGACCATGCAGAACGGCTCCACCCGCACCATGGTCTACGGCGTGGCGCATATCATCGCCTACCTCAGCCAGTTCTTCACCCTGCATCCCGGCGACATCATCTCCACCGGCACGCCCCCGGGCGTCGGCATGGGGATGAAACCGCCGCGCTACCTCAAGGCAGGCGATGTTGTCGAACTTGGGATCGAAGGCCTCGGCACCCAGAAACAGACCTGCCTCCAGGATTGAACCAGACAATTCGCTTAAAATTATCTTTCTTTCTGCTCAAATATCCCACGGGGGTGCGGGGGTGTGAAACCCCCGCTCCAACGCCAGATCAATGCGACAGCGCCTGGTCACCCCAAAGCTCCCGCACCCGGGCATCCCGGCCACAGGACTCACGGTAGAACTTGTAGGCATTGGCCTGCTTTTTCGGCCCGGCCCGCGTCAGGATGATCCCGGTGCCCTTGTAGTAATCCTGGTGATAGTCCTCAGCGATCCAGAAGGTCTTGGCGTTCAACACCGGCGTCACCACGGTCGCGCCCAAGACCGCCTCCGCCTCGGCCACCGCCGCCTTTGCCGCCGCTTTCTGTTCCGCATCCGCCGCGAAGATCGCGGTCCGATACGCATCGCCCCGGTCGCAGAACTGCCCGCCCGCATCCGTCACATCGACTGACCGCAGGAATTTGGCCACCAGCACTGGATATGGGATCACGGCACTGTCAAAGGTGATCTTCACCGCCTCGTAATGGCCCTCATGGTCGTCGTAGGTCGGGTTCTGGCTGTCGCCGCCGGTATAGCCCGACACCACGTCAATCACGCCCTCGACCTTTTCAAAATCCGATTCCACGCACCAGAAGCAGCCCCCGGCCACCACGGCCGTCTGCACCTCGGCCATCGCGGCCCCCGTCATCCCCAGCCCGAAGGCCATCGCCAGTTTCCACATCGGTCCGCTCCTTCATCTGTAGCGACCCTGCGGCCCGTTCTCCAACCCGTCCACTCACCCTGCCGTGACCTCACGCCATGGTGATGGTTTCCCTTGGCCTTCCGCCTGCGCCGCCGTAGCCTGAAACAAATCAAGCGCCGGATGTTTCAACATGAACGACCACGTCTCCACCCACCAGGCGGAAGAAGACGCCCGCAATGACCAGATCCTGATCTGGGTCGATGGTGCCCTGAAACCCAAGGCGCAGGCCGTGGTCAGCGTCTACGATTCCGGTTTCATGCTGGGCGATGGCGTGTGGGAGGGGATCCGGCTTTACAACGGCAAATGGTCCTTCATCGGCGAACACATCGACCGGCTGTTTGAGGCGGCGAAGGCGATCGACCTTGATATCGCCCGGACGAAAGATCAGGTCATTTCCGCCGTGTTAGAGACACAAGCCGCCAACCACATGACCACCGACGCGCATTGCCGCCTGATGGTCACGCGCGGCGTCAAGACCCGGCCATTCCAGCACCCACGCCTTAGCCAGCAAGGCCCGACCATGGTGATCATCATGGAACATTCGCGCCCCAAGATCCCCCGCCCCATCACCCTTGCCACCGTCCCCCACTTGCGCGGCTTGCCGATGACGCAGGACCCGAAACTGAACAGCCACTCCAAGCTGAACTGCATCCTCGCCTGCATCGCCGCGCAAAAGGCGGGTGCCGATGAGGCGCTGATGCTGGACGTGCATGGCTTTGTGAACACCACCAACGCCTGCAACTTCTTCATCGTGAGGCGCGGCGAAGTTTGGACCAGCACCGGTGACTACTGCATGAACGGCATCACCCGGCAAAAGGTGATCGACCTCTGCCAAGCCAACGGCATCCCCTGCCGTGAGAAGAACTTCTCTCTGGTGGACACCTATTCCGCCGATGAGGCCTTCCTCACCGGCACCTTCGGCGCGCAAACCCCGGTCGGCAGCATTGACGGCCGCCAGATCGGCACCGGCCAGATGGGCCCGATGACCGAACGCCTGCGTAGTCTTTACAAAACCCTGGTCGGGGCCTGAGCCATGCAGAAGCTTGACCGCTCCCTCCACCTGCGCGCCCGCACGTACCTTCGGGCTGAAGATTGCGACGTCGCCGACCTCGCCACCCTCTGCGAGGCCGCGACCGACCTCGCTGATTACCCCCTCGTCGCGCGGGTGGAAAAGGGTGTCCTGATCTACGACTGCCCCGCGCTTCTGCCGCGCCTCGCAGACCCGGCTTTCACCGAAACCCTGATGGCCGAATGGGCCGATGCCTTCCAGAACGGCCCCGGCGTCCTTGTCCTGCAAGGCGCTGAGCCTGACACCGCGATGATTGACCGCGCCTCTGACATCTTTCGTGACCTTATCGCCCAGCAGAACGCCGCAGGCACCGGCGGTGGTGACCATTTCGCCAAGCCCGGCGCGAATGACCGCCTCTGGAACTCCCTCGAAAAGCATTGCCTCGCTGACCCCGCCAACTTCGCCCGCTACTATGCGAACCCCTTCCTCGCCCTCGTTTCCCAAGCCTGGCTCGGCCCCTACTACCAGATGACCGCCCAGCTGAACGTGGTGAACCCCGGGGGTGCCGCCCAGTCCCCGCACCGCGACTACCACCTCGGCTTCCAGTCGGCTCAGGCAGTCGCGCGCTACCCAGCCCATATCCACGCCTTCTCACCCATGCTCACCCTGCAAGGCGCCATCGCGCATGTTGATGCCAGCATTGAGGCCGGCCCGACCCTCCTCCTCCCCCACAGCCAGAAATATCCCGCCGGCTACCTTGCGACCGCGAACCCCGCCTTCCGCACCTATTTCGACTCCCACGCCGTCCAACTGCCGCTGAAGAAGGGCGATATGCTGTTCTTCTCCCCCGCCCTCTTCCACGCTGCAGGCACTAACCAGACCAAAGACGTCAAGCGCATGGTCAACCTCTTCCAGGTCTCCTCTGCCTACGGCCGCGCGATGGAATCCATCAACCGCACGGCTATGTGCAAAGCCCTCTACCCCGCGCTCCTTTCGGCGAACCTCACCGAAACCCAAACCGCAAACGCCATCGCCGCCACCGCCGAAGGCTACAGCTTCCCTACCAACCTTGACCGTGACCCGCCAATCGGCGGTCTTGCCCCGAAATCGCAGGCCGCCCTCATGCACGAAGCCCTTGCCGCCCGCTGGTCACCCGAAGCCTTCAACGCCGCCCTCGACGCCCAAGCCGCAAAGCGCCTCCCATGAAAATAGCCCCGATGCGCATTGCCATGTGGTCCGGCCCCCGGAACCTTTCCACCGCCCTGATGTACGCCTTCGCCGCCCGCCCCGACTGCGCCGCGACCGATGAGCCGTTTTACGCCGCCTACCTTGCAGCCACCGGCATCGACCACCCGATGCGGGCCGAAGTCATTGCCAGCCAACCGACCGACCCCACAAAGGTTGCCGCCCATTGCACCGGCTCCAACCCAGACGGCAAACCGCTCTGGTACCAAAAGCACATGACCCTGCACATGATCCCAAGCTTCGACCGGGGATTCCTCAAGGACCTCACCAACGTCTTTCTCCTCCGCCACCCCGCCCGCGTCATCGCCAGCTACGCCAAAAAGCGTGAGGCGCCGACGCTTGAAGACATCGGCTTTCTCCAGCAGGCCCAGCTTTTCGACCAGGTCGCCGACCTGACCGGCACCGCCCCGCCCGTCATCACGGCTGAGGCGATCCGTCAGAACCCTCGCGCCGCCCTGACCAAGCTTTGTGCCGCGCTTGGTATCCCCTTTACCGAGGCGATGCTGCATTGGCCCCCCGGCCCCAAACCCTATGATGGCGTCTGGGCCCCGCATTGGTACAACGCCGCCCACCGCTCCACCGGTTTTGAAGATCCCGAAGGCCCGCTGCCCGACCTTCCCGCCGAATACCAGCGCCTTGCCGATGCCGCACTGGCCGCGCATGACCACCTCGCCGCCCACGCCTTTTGAGGGAACCCCCATGCGCGCCCAGCTTTTTGCCCTCGCCTTCCTCGCCTGCCCAGCCTTTGCCGACACCGCGTTGATTGACCGGATCGGGGACCTGGCGCTGGAACCTTGCGATCTCAGCTCCCTTTCCTGCGCCACACTGACCGTCCCCCTTGACCACCGCGCCAATGACCCGGAAAAGACCCTCGACATCACCTTTGCCCTGTCTCTCGCGTCGGTGGAAAGCCGGGGCATCCTGTTCTTCTACGTCGGCGGGCCTGGCGGGTCCGGCCTCGCCTCGGCCGACAATTACCTTTCCGCCTTTGACCAGGACCTGACGGATTACCTCGACGTCGTCTTTGTCGACCAGCGCGGCACGGGGCCCGACCATGGCCTGTCCTGCCCCAACGCCCAGGCCGCCTTCGACACTGCTCCCGTCTCACTTGCAGACCCTGAGGGTGTCCTTGCCGTCGCCCGTGCCTATGCCGAAGACTGCCCTGCTGAAATCGGCCGCCCAGACCTGATGCCTGTGGTCAACTCCGATCAGGCGATCCGCGATTTTGAGCTTTTCCGCCAGAAGATCGGCGCACCCAAGGTCTGGCTCTATGGTGAAAGCTACGGCACCCAGGTCGTGCAGGCCTATGCCACGCTTTACCCGCAGGCCGTGCGGGGGGTGATCGTCGATGGGGTTGTCGACCTGAACCTTGACGCGGAAGGGTTCTACGCCTCCTACACCACCGCAGCCGAAAGCATCCTGACCCGCACCTTCGCCGCCTGCGCCGAAATCGCCGATTGCGCCGCTGACATGGGCGATGACGCCGCCCGCGTCTATGACGCCCTCGCCCAGCGCCTGGCAAAGGAACCTGCGCTGGTCCCTTTTACCCTGGCAGACGGCAGCATGACCCAGCGCCCCTTGACCGCGACCTTGCTGGAAGGAAACGCCTTCTACGCCCTCTACTCCCCCGAAGGCCGGGCGGAGTTTCTGCGCGCCCTTGCAGCTGCCGGGCGCGGCAATCTGGTGCCGATGCTGCAGCTTGGCTATGCCAACATGTATCTTGATCCGGAAACCCAGATCGGGCTGGAAGACCCCGGCTGGTATGGCGCTGCCTTCTACGCCATCACCTGCACCGATTACGATTCCGGCCCCGGCGACGTGGAAACCCGCGCCGCCGCCATTCTGGAGGAGGCGCGGGCCTTCGCCCCGAACGCCCCCCGCCTTTTGCGCGCCTATTACATGGAACGTCTGGCCTGTGCTTACTGGCCACATCAGGGCCCCGACATCCGCCCCGCCCAATATGCTGGCGGTGCTTGGCCGACGCTGGTCCTGAACAGCGACGCCGACCCGATCACCCCATCCACCATGGCCTACTCCGTCCTCGATTCCGCCCAGAACGCCTATGCGGTCATCATGCAAGGTGGTCCGCATGTGATCTGGGGCCGTGGCTTTGCTTGCCCCGATGCCATCGTCCAGGCGCTTCTGTTCGAGGGCACCTTGCCCGCCGCCCGCGAACAGCTTTGCTCCCAGGACCTGATCGGGGGGTACACGCCCCTGACCCTGATGACAGCGGCTGATCAATCCGACCCCGCCGCTGTCGCCCGCGCTGTGGATATCGAGCTTTACCAGATCATCCCGCTCACCACCTGGGACGGGGTCGACCCCATCACCCTCGGCTGCGACTACGGCGGCACCTTGACCGCGACCGCCACCTATGACGGAACTGATTACAGCTTCGCCAACTGCAGCCTCTGGCCGGGTCTCTCCATCACCGGTCAGGGGGTTGAGGTGAACGCCGGCGATGACCGTGACGGCATCACGCTGACCCTTGCCGTGTCAAGTCGGCAGGCCGGAGATATCGTCTACCACTACAGCACTGTGACCGAGGCGTTCAGCCTTTCCGGCACCTGGAACGGCGCCCCTGCACTGCTGACCCGCCCCATGCCCTAAGGCCCCGTGCCCTTTCACAACGGCCCAAATATCCCCGCCAGAGGCAGCGCTTGGGCTTTTGCGCGTTCTTCACGCGCGAAAACCCAAGGAAAAAGGCTTGCGCGGAACGCGCTCCTTCAGTTCACCCGCCGGGTAAAGGGGCCGAACCGACCCAGCACCTCAGCCCTTCGCCACTCGCGCATTCCGGGTCGCAATCAGCCGCAGCCGCAGGGCGTTCAGTCGGATGAAGCCTTCCGCATCCTTCTGGTCATAGGCGCCCGCATCCTCTTCAAAGGTCACATGCTTTTCGGAATAGAGCGAATGGTCCGACCACCGCGCCACCGTCCGGGCGCTGCCCTTGTAAAGCTTCACCCGCACCGTCCCGGTCACATGCTCTTGCGTCTTGTCGATCAACGCTTGCAGCGCTTCACGCTCCGGGCTGAACCAGAAGCCGTTGTAGATCAGCTCCGCATAGCGCGGCATGATGCTGTCCTTCAGGTGGCCAGCACCCGCATCCAGCGTGATCTGCTCAATCCCCCGGTGCGCCTCCATCAGGATCGTCCCGCCGGGCGTCTCATAGACCCCGCGTGACTTCATGCCCACGAAGCGGTTTTCCACCAGGTCCAGCACGCCCACCCCGTGCTTGCCGCCAATCTCGTTCAGCCGGGTCAGGATCGTGGCCGGGCTCAGCCGCTCACCGTTGATCGACACCGCATCGCCGGCTTCGAACCCGATCTCGACCATCTCCGCCTGATCCGGAGCGTCTTCCACCGGCACCACGCGCTGCAGGACGTAGTTCGGAAACTCCTCGCCCGGGTTTTCCAGCACGCGTCCTTCGGATGAGGTGTGCAAAAGGTTCGCATCGACGCTGAACGGCGCCTCGCCGCGCTTGTCCTTGGCGATCGGGATCTGGTTCGCTTCAGCAAACTCCAGCAGTTTGGTGCGGCTGGTCAGGTCCCAGATCCGCCACGGCGCGATCACCTTGATCGCAGGGTCCAGTGCCGCTGCCGAAAGCTCAAACCGCACCTGGTCATTGCCCTTGCCCGTCGCCCCATGCGCCACGGCATCCGCGCCCGTCTCATGCGCGATCCGCACCAGATGCTGGGAAATCAGCGGCCGCGCGATGGAGGTGCCCAGCAGATACAGCCCCTCATACAGCGCATTGGCCCGGAACATCGGGAAGACGAAATCCCGCACGAATTCCTCACGCACATCGACGATGTGGATGTTCTTCGGGTCAATCCCCATCAGGATCGCCTTCGCCCGCGCCGGTTCCAGCTCTTCGCCTTGGCCCAGATCGGCAGTGAAGGTCACCACCTCACAGCCATATTCCGTCTGCAGCCATTTCAGGATGATCGAGGTATCAAGGCCGCCCGAATAGGCCAGCACAACTTTCTTCGGCTTCAGCATCACGTGGCTCCGTCCCGGGTTTGCCCCGCGATTAAAGCGAAACGGGGCCAAGGGCAAGGATCGCGCCCGTGTCGGGTACAATCGGGGCGCGTAGGTGATTGTCTCCCCCACGCCCACAGCTTACGGATGTGTGGGTCAGCCCACGGGAGCCAGCTTGCACACGCTTTCCATCCTGCGCCATTCGATCTTGCAGATCATCCGGCAGCCCGTCGACGTGTTGCGCATTTTCCTTCTGCCGATGACCGCCAGCTTCCTCATCGTCAAGCTGACCGGGCTGGCCTTCACCCTGTCGCCCTTCTACCTGAACATCGCCGTGGCGCGCGGGCTGGTGCCCTGGGGGCGGTTGGGGATGGTGACGCTGGCCACCTTCCTGATCGGCCTTTGGGCCGCCGCCGCCTGGCACCGCTTTGTCCTTCTGGAGGAACGCCCGCGCGGTTTCTGGACTGTGGTGCCATGGCCGGCATTCGCGGCCTTTCTGCGCCGGGGTCTTGTGGTTGGCCTTTTGATCCTTCTGATCATTTTCGCCGCCAGTTTTGTCTATGGGGTCGTGCTTGGCTTTGCCTCCGCCGCAAGCAAGCGCCCACCGGGCATCTTTGCGCATGGCATCGGCCTTGGCCTGTCCTTGCCGATCCTGGTGATGTCGCTGCGGCTGGCCGTTACGCTTCCCGGGGCCGCCCTGCAGGCGCCGCACAGCATCGGGGGCATCTGGGCCCATATGTCCGATCTTTTCTTCACCATGCTGGGCCTTATGGTCGCGCTGGTCACCTTGCGCTATCTGGTGGGTGAGGGACTCTCCGCCCTTGGCCTGACGCCGGTGACCACCCTTGGCTTTCTGGTCGTGGCGGCCCTTGAAAGCCTGCAGATCATCCTGTCCCTCTCCATCGTGACCACGCTTTATGGCCGCTACATCGAAGGCCGCCCCTTGGTCTGAGACTTGCGCCATCGCCCGGCATCGGTCATGCCAATCGGCATGAGCGACTTTGCAACCCAGGCCCGCAGCACCACAGCCGCCCTACGCGCGCTGTTTCCCGAAACGCCCTTGCAGCGGAATGACCACCTCTCCGCCCGCTATGGGGCCGAGATCTGGTTGAAGCGGGAAGACCTCTCCCCCGTTCGCAGCTACAAACTGCGCGGAGCGTTCAACGCCATGCGCAAGGTGCGGGCGTTGAACCCCGGGCAGGGGGCCTTTGTCTGCGCCAGTGCCGGAAACCATGCGCAAGGCGTGGCCTTTGCCTGCCGTCATTTCGGCGTGCAGGGCACCATCTTCATGCCGGTGACCACCCCGCAACAGAAGATCGACAAGACCCGGGTCTTTGGCGGCGACCAGGTCACGATCCAGCTGACCGGTGACTATTTCGACCAGACCCTTGCCGCCGCCCAGGCCTTTTGCAGCGAAAAAGGCGCGCATTTCCTGTCGCCCTTCGATGATCCTGACGTGATCGAAGGCCAAGCCTCGGTCGCGGTGGAAATGCTTTCGCAGCTGGGCCGCGCGCCTGATCTGGTGATCCTGCCGGTCGGCGGGGGCGGGCTCTCCTCGGGCGTAACCGGGTATCTGCGGGAAGTCGCGCCCGCCACCGACTACCGCTTTGTCGAACCCCTGGGCGTGCCAGCCTGATGGCCGCGCTGCGGGAAGGCGCGCCGGTCAAGCTGCCCCGCGTCAACAGCTTTGTCGATGGCGCAGCGGTGGCACGCATCGGGTCCGCCAACTTTGCCATGTTGGATTGGGTGCGCCCGGATCAGGTGCTGCTTGCCCCCGAAGACCGTATCTGCGTGACGATGTTGGAGATGCTGAACATCGAAGGCATCGTGCTGGAACCCGCCGGGGCCCTTGCCGTCGATGTCCTGCCCGAACTGGCCGATCAGATCCGTGGCAAGACGGTGGTCTGCGTCACCTCAGGCGGCAACTTCGACTTTGAACGCCTGCCCGAGGTGAAGGAACGCGCCCAGCGCTATTCTGGCTTGAAGAAGTATTTCATCCTGCGGATGCCCCAGCGCCCCGGTGCTTTGCGCGAATTCCTGAACATGCTTGGCCCCGAGGATGACATCACCCGCTTCGAATACCTGAAAAAGTCGGCCCGCAACTTCGGGTCTGTCCTGATCGGGATCGAAACAAAGCAGGCTGACGGCTTTCGCCAGTTCACCGACCGGATGGATGCGGCGGGCCTCGCCTTTCGTGACATCACGTCGGATGAGGCCCTGTCCGAATTCCTGATCTAGGCAGCCTTACGCCGCCGCTTCCGTGCCCAGCCGCCCCAGCAGCATCTGGCGCGAGCTGTGGTAGATCGCCGCCACGCGGCGCACGTCGACCAGCGCGCCATAGCCAGCCGCGGCCTTGCGTTCCCCGTCCTGGCAAATCGCCGCCAGATCGGCCAGACCAAGGTTCAGCGCGCTGCCTTTCAGGAAATGCAGCTGGCCTTCCACCGCATCTGCGGCAAGTCCGCTGACCAGCACCCGAACCGCTTCATCCGCTTCATCCAGGAACATGTCGGCCACTTCGGCAAAGCCGTCAGCCCCGATTTCGTCGCGCAGTTCGTCAACTCGTTTCCAGTCAATCATGGCTGCATTCTCCCAGTCCAACTCTGGGGCCAAGGTTTCGCCGGGACTGAAAACATTTGCGGGTCCAGAACCGGGCAAGGCCAAGGCAAGCGCGCACAATTTTACATTTCACGATGTGTTAAGCCGGTGACGGCACGGTTCCCCAAGCTTTGGGCAAAGGGGTAGGCGTGTTTTCCACTATCGTGTCAGATGGTCAGCAGGTGGCGGGGTCCGATCGGCCCCGTCATGTGCTGGTCGTTGATGACAGCCGGGCGCAGCGCCACATCCTGACCATGCAATTGCGGCGTTGGGGCTACCGGGTGACCGAATGCGAAGGCGCTGCTGAAGCGCTCTTGCTTTGTGTCGGTGCAGATGTCGACATCATCATCAGCGACTGGATGATGCCCGGCATGACCGGCCTGGAATTCTGCCGCGCCTTCAGGGGGTTGGAGCGTGAGAGTTATGGCTATTTCGTCCTCCTGACCTCCAAGTCCGAAAAGACCGAAATCGCTGACGGGCTTGAGGCGGGGGCAGATGACTTCCTGACCAAGCCGGTCGCCAGCAGCGAACTTCGTGCGCGGTTGCGGGCCGGGGAACGGATGCTTGCCATGCAGGCTGAGGTGCTGGCCAAGAACAAGGTCATCGCCAGCACGCTTCTGGAATTGCAAAAACTTTACGATTCGCTCGACCGTGACCTGATCGAGGCGCGCAAGCTGCAACAGACCCTCGTCCGGGATCGGGTGCGTGATTACGGCTGGGCACAGGCAGCCCTCTTGCTGCGCAATTCGGGCCGCGTGGGGGGCGATCTGGTCGGCAGTTTCCGCGTTGATGACCACCGCATGGCGATCTACTCGATTGACGTCTCGGGCCATGGCGTCGCCTCGGCGATGATGACCGCGCGGCTTGCGGGTTTCCTGACCGGGTCCTCGCCGGAACAGAACCTGGCCTATGGGCGCGACCTTGTCGGTCGTCAAACCTTGTTGCCGCCCGAGGCGGTGGCCGAACGGTTCAACCGCCTCATGCTGGAAGAGATTCAGGCCGAACAGTATTTCACCATGGTTTTCGCGGTGATGGACCGTGGCACCGGCATCCTCAGCCTTGTCCAGGCCGGCCACCCCCACCCGATGTTGCTGCGCCCCACGGGTGAGGTGTTGCGCCTTGGCAATGGCGGCCTGCCCATCGGCCTGATCCCTGATGCCAGCTATGACCGGGTCGATGTGGCCCTGCGTCCCGGTGACCGGGTGGTTCTGGTGTCGGACGGGTTTACCGAATGTCCGCTGCCCAGTGGCGCAGACTTTGGGGAAGACGGTCTTGCCCAAAGCCTGACCCAGTCGGCCCACCTCTCCGGCATTGACCTGTTGGAGGCTTTGGTCTGGGACCTGACCCGCCAGGCTGGCAGCGATTCCTTCCCGGATGACGTGTCCGGGGTGGTGCTTGACCTGCTAAGATAAGAGCCGCGCCAGCATCGCCCGGTCGCCCGGATTGCCCAGGTGCTGCAGCGCCTCGGTCACCGGCAGCCAGATCGCCGTATGCCCCGCCTCGGACGGTGGACCCAGCCGCAGGACAGGCCGCGCCAGATAGACCGTGCAGACCTTTTCCGCCCAAAGGTCATATTCCGGCATGTAGGTGAACCGCCGGAACGCGCCCAGCCGCCGCCTCACCTCGATCTTCCAGCCGGTTTCTTCATAAACTTCCCTGTGCAGCGCCGGGATCGGATGTTCCCCCCGGTCAATCCCGCCGCCGGGCAACTGAAACTCCGGCACCGGCTCGGCCTGGTGGGTGGCAAGGATATGGTCCCCTTCCAGCAAGATGGCATAAACTCCCGGCCTGCGGGTGTAGCGCCGCCCGGATTCGGGGGCCTCGCCATAGCGCCTGATCATCGTGCCCCCTTGGACCTGCGGTTGATGTGCCTATATAGCCGCGATATGCCAAGTCTGGCACTGCTAGGAAACCCCATGACCATTGGTTCGCAAATCGCCTGGGACGATACCGTCCTGCCGTTTCAACTTGACGCCTCGGGCATCCGTGGCCGCGTCGCGCGGCTGGACGGGGTGCTGGACCAGGTCCTGAAGCAGCACGCCTACCCCCCGGTGATCGAGGCGCTGGTGGCCGAAACCGCGCTTCTCACCGCGCTGATCGGCCAGGCGGTCAAGCTGCGCTGGAAACTGAGCCTACAGGTGCGCGGCAAGGGCGCGGCGCGTCTGATCGCCACCGACTACTACGGCCCGACCGCAGATGGCGAACCCGCCCGCATCCGCGCCTATGCCAGCTATGACGCTGATCGGCTTGAAGAAACCGACAATCCCTTCAGCCAGATCGGCGAAGGATATTTCGCCGTCATGCTGGATCAGGGAGAAGGGATGACCCCCTATCAGGGCTTCACCCCCATCGCCGGCGGCAGCCTTTCGGCCTGCGCCGAGACCTATTTTGCCCAGTCCGAACAAATTCCAACCCGGTTCCAGGTGGCCTTCGGGCGCAGCACCGAACCCGGCCGCCCCGCGCATTGGCGGGCGGGCGGCATGATGCTGCAGCACATGCCCGCCGTTGACGGTGTGGCCGCCGATCAGGGCAGCGGCGAGGGCGGGCTTCTGACCCACGCCGACATCCTGTCCGGCGCTGATTCGGAAAACTGGACCCGGGCCAACCTCCTCCTCGACACGGTGGAAGAGCTTGAGATGATCGGCCCCTCGCTGCCGCCGACAGACCTTCTGGTGCGCCTCTTCCATGAAGAAGGCCCCCGCGTCTTTAACGCCCAGCCCGTGCGCTTCGGCTGCTCTTGTTCAGCCGACAAGGTGGTCAACACCATGTCCATCTACAGCCAGAAGGACATCGCCAAGATGACGACCGAGGCAGGCATCGTCACCGCCGATTGCCAGTTCTGCGGCGCACATTATGAGCTGGACCCCAAAACCCTGGGGTTTGAAGGCACCATCGCCAAGGCCGCTCAGGCAGAATGATGGGTCCGGTCGAAGCGGGATTGCGGCAAGCGCTGTCCCGCCCGGCCGGGCCGTCGTCCGACTTTGACCTGAACCCCGCAATCCGCCCGCCGCCGGACAAGCCGCTGCGCCCGGCCGCCGTTCTTGTGCCCGTTTGGCTGCGGCCGGCAGGCGCCGCGCTGATCCTGACCAAAAGGTCTTCGCACCTGAAGCACCACCCCGGCCAGATCGCCTTTCCCGGCGGCAAGGTCGACGCGGGCGATGCGGGCCCCGAAGCCGCCGCCCTGCGGGAAACACGCGAAGAGATCGGCCTTGATCCCTCCCGCGTCACGATTCTTGGCGCCCTTCCGCTACACCAGACCGTCACCGGCTTTTCCATCACCCCTTTCGTCGGCCTGATCCAAGGCGATTTCACCCCCGTGCCAGAAGCGGGTGAGGTCGAGGAGGCGTTCACCGTTCCTCTCTCCCACGTCCTTGATCCGGCGATGTTTTCCGTTCAACGCAGGCGCTGGATGGGCGAAGAACGGCGCTACTATGCCGTGCCCTATGGCCCCTATTACATCTGGGGGGCCACCGCGCGTATCCTGCGCGGGCTGGCAGATCGGATGGGGCGATGAAGGTTTCGGGTGGCTGGCTGACCCATGTGGGAACGCAATCCCTCTGTGCAGCCATGGAAGGGGCTGGTTTCCGCGCGCTCTTTGTCGGGGGTTGCGTGCGGAATGCGCTGCTGGGTGAACCGGTCGCGGATGTTGACCTTGCCACGGATGCCACCCCCAAAAACGTCACGAACATTGCCGAACAGGCCGGTTTCAAGGTCATCCCCACCGGGTTTGACCACGGCACGGTGACGGTGATCGCCGCAGGCAAACCGCATGAGGTGACGACCTTCCGCCGCGATGTGGAAACCGATGGCCGCCGCGCCGTGGTGGCCTTCTCCACCAACATCGCAGAAGACGCCGCCCGCCGCGACTTCACGATGAACGCGCTTTACGCGGATCGGAATGGCACCGTCAGAGACCCCTTGAACGGCCTGCCCGACCTGCAAGCCCGCCATGTCCGCTTTGTTGGCGACCCTGAAACCCGCATCCGCGAAGACTATCTGCGCATCCTGCGCTTCTTCCGGTTTCACGCCTGCTACGGCAACGCCGCTGAGGGGTTGGACCCCGAAGCCCTCGCCGCCTGTGCCGCGTTTTCCGCCGGGTTAGAGACGATTTCAAAAGAACGCATCGGCGCTGAGATGCGAAAACTCCTGTCCGCGCCTGACCCCGCGCCTGCCCTGGCCAGCATGGCTGCCGCCGGGGTTCTGGCGCAAATCCTGCCCGGGGCAGACCCCCGTACGCTGGCCGCGTTGGTGTATCTTGAGGGAGCCACGTCAAACCGCGCGCTTCGCCGACTGGCGGTGTTGGGTGGTGAAGATCCGGCAACCGCCTTGCGCCTTTCCCGCTCCGAAGCGCGCGATCTTGCGCAGTTGCGGGATGCCATCGGCTCGATGCACAGCCCCGCCGCCCTTGGCTGGCAGTTGGGCGCTAACCTTGGGGCTGACGCAATTCTTGCCCGCGCTGCCACCCTTGGGACCCTACCCCCGCAGGACTGGCAGGCCCAAGTGGCGCGCGGCGCGGCCGCCACCTTCCCCGTTTCCGCCACCGATCTGATGCCCGCCCTGCAAGGCGAGGCGCTGGGCACAAGGATCAAGGCACTTGAGGCACAATGGCTCGCCTCAAACCTCACCCTCAGCCGGGATGACCTGCTGAAAGGGGCGTGACAATCCGCAAAGGTTGCGCTACGAAAAGTGCACCCAAGAACGGAGATCAGCATGGACAACGGGACATCACCTCGACTCGCCTGAGTTGACCGGTCCCGTCGTGGCGGTCGCTTTCAGGCACCGCTTCACCCCATCGCTGACACTTCTTTCGGGTTTCCCCACATGTTCCGTTTCTTCGAAAACCTCGTCGATCCCTATCAGCCCTATGCTGAACAGGACGCGCCCCCCACCCGGCTTTGGCCGTTCCTGAAGGACTATGTCCGCCCGTTCAAAGGCGTTTTCGCGGTCACGGCCCTGTTTTCCGTGGGCAATGCGGTGCTGGACGTCGGCATGATCTGGTATCTGGGCCGTCTGGTTGACCTGATGTCCGGCCAAACCCCCGCCGATTTCCTCTCCGCCCACTGGGTGGAACTGGTGATCGTGGCCATCGTCATCCTGTTCGTCCGGCCCATCGTGGCGGGCGGGTCGGTGGGCCTTCTGCACAACACGATCCTGACGAACTTCGGCACGATGATGCGCTGGCGCGCGCACCGGCATGTGCTGCGCCAGCCCGTCGGCTGGTTTGAAAGCGATTTCGCCGGCCGCATCGCCAACCGCATCATGCAGGCCCCCCCGGCAGCGGGTGAGGCGGTGTTCCAGGTCTTCGACATGGTCGCTTTCGCCGCTGCCACCTTCATCGGCGCGCTTTTGATGCTGTTTGAGGCCGACCCCCGGCTGATGGTCCCCCTCCTTCTCTGGGTCATCGGCTACCTCGCCCTGATGCACTGGACGATCCGCCGCGCGGGTCCCGCTTCGCAAGCCGCCAGCGATGCGCGCAGTGCGGTGACGGGGCGGGTGGTGGACAGCTATTCCAACATCCATTCGGTCAAGCTCTTCGCCCACCGCGATTCTGAACTGAACTACGCTAAAGAGGCGATCGAGAAATCGCGCCAGACCCTGCAGCTTGAAATGCGCATCGTCACCAAGATGGACGTGGCGCTGACCCTGCTGAACGGCCTGATGATCATGGGCGTCGCCGGTCTGGCCATGTGGTTCTGGGCCGACGGCACGGCGACAATCGGCGTAGTCGCCGCCGCCGTGGCGCTGGTCCTGCGGATCAACTCCATGACCTACTGGATCATGTGGGCCTCAACCAACCTTGTGCAGAACCTTGGCACCCTGGCCGAGGGGATGGAGACGATTGCCCAGCCTGTCACCCTTGTGGACAAACCCGCGGCCACGCCCCTCGCCTTCACCGCCGGGCTGTTGGAGCTGAAGGACGTCAGCCACCACTACGGGCGCGGGTTCGGCGGGCTGAAGAATGTCAGCCTGACCATCCGCCCGGGCGAAAAGATCGGCGTGGTGGGCCGCTCTGGCGCGGGGAAATCCACCCTCGTCAAGCTGATCCTGCGGTTCTACGACACCGAATCCGGCGCTATCCTGATCGACGGCCAGAACATCGCCGAGGTGACGCAGGATTCCCTGCGCCAGAAGATCGGCATGGTGCAGCAGGACTCATCGCTCCTCCACCGCTCGGTCCGCGACAACATCCTTTACGGCCGCCCCGATGCCACGGAGGAGATGATGATCGCCGCCGCCCGCAAAGCCGAAGCGCATGATTTCATCCTGACGCTTGAGGATCCGCAGGGCCGCCGCGGCTATGATGCCCATGTCGGCGAACGGGGCGTCAAGCTTTCGGGCGGCCAGCGCCAGCGCGTCGCCCTTGCCCGCGTGATCCTGAAAGACGCTCCGATCCTGATCCTCGATGAAGCCACCAGCGCCTTGGACAGCGAGGCTGAAGCCGCCATCCAGCAAGCGCTTTACGGTGTGATGGAAGGCAAAACCGTGATCGCCATCGCGCACCGGCTGTCGACCATCGCCGCGATGGACCGGATCGTGGTGCTTGAGGATGGTCAGGTGGCAGAAGATGGCCCGCACGCCGAACTGCTTCGAAAGGGCGGCCTTTACGCCCGGTTCTGGGCCCGGCAATCCGGCGGGTTCATCGGGCTGGATGAAGACGCGGCGGAATAGAAACCCCGCCCCAGACTTGATCCGGGGCCTCCCCTTGCCGCAGGAAGTCCCGGATCAAGTCCGGGACGGGAATTCCACGCGACAACTGCCTTGCAGGGAACCGACCACCGCTGAACAGCGTAATCCCTTGCCTCGCCCCAACAACCGGCCTACCTGATACCCATGAGCGCCCTTCAAAGCCTCGGCTCCCTCATCGACGCGTTTCGCCCCGCTGACGGCCCCCCGCCGCAGCGCCTGGGCGCGTTCATGCGTTGGTCGCTGGCGGGGTCCTGGCCCATGCTTGTCGTGGCCGGGGTCCTCTCTTCCCTCGCCGGGGTGACCGAGGTTGTCTCTGCCCTCCTCCTTGGCTGGGTCGTGGATGCGGCGGTCAATACCAGCCCCACCAGTTTCTTCAGCGACCACTGGTCACTGATGGCCTGGTTCGTCGCCTTCTACGTTCTCCTCCGCCCCCTTGCTTTCGCGCTCGCCTCGGCTTCCAACGCCATTGTCATCGGGCCCAACGTCCTGCCCCTGGTCCTGTCGCGCCTGCACCGCTGGACGCTGGGCCAGGCCGTCACCTTCTTCGACAACGACTTTGCCGGCCGCATCGCGCAAAAGCAGATGCAGGCCGCCCGCGCCGTCACCGATGTCGCGACCGAAGTCATCAACACCGTCTGTTTCGCGCTGGCCTCGGTGATCGGCTCGGCCGCTTTCCTGATCCTGGTCGATCTGCGGGTTGCGGGCGCGCTTCTCGTCTGGCTGATCGCCTATATCCTTTTCATCCGCTACTTCATGCCGATGATCCGGGTGAACTCTGCCGCCCGCGCCTCCAGCCGCGCGATGGTGTCGGGGCAGGTCGTCGACACGATCACCAACATCAAGACGGTGAAGCTCTTCGCCCACGCCGCGTTTGAGGATCGCGTGGCATTGGACGCGATGGAAGTCTTCCGCGACCGTTCCCTTGAATTCGGCGTCATCTCCACCTGGTTCCGCTTCAGCCTGATGCTCCTTGCCGGGGTCCTCCCCGTCCTTCTGATCGGCGGCACGGTCCTCCTCTGGCAGCAAGGCCAAGCCAGCGCTGGCGAAATCGCCGCCGCCGGGGCCATCGCCATGCGCATTGCGCAGATGTCGGGCTGGGTCAGCTTCACGCTCATGTCGATCTATACCAGCGTGGGCGAAGTCGAAGACGGCATGCGCACCCTCTCTGTGCCCCATACCCTGACCGACACGCCAGAAGCGCAGGCCCTGCCCCGCGTGACGGGTGAGGTGCGCTTCGACAATGTCACCTTCGCCTATGGCCGCGAGCGGGGCGGGGTGCGTGACGTCAACCTGACGATTCGGGCCGGGGAAAAACTGGGCATCGTCGGCGCGTCCGGCGCGGGGAAATCCTCGCTCGTCTCGCTTCTCCTTCGGCTTTACGACCCGGAAGAGGGGACGATTTCCGTTGATGGCCATGACCTGCGCCAGGTCACGCAGGAAAGCTTGCGCCGTCAGATCGGCATGGTCACGCAGGAAACCGCGATGTTCAACCGGTCGGCCCGCGACAACATCGCCTATGGCCGGCCCGAGGCGTCGGAGGCGGAAATCATCGCCGCCGCCAAGGCCGCCGAGGCGGATGAATTTATCGCAAGCATGGCCGACCACCAGAACCGCAAGGGCTATGACGCCTTCCTTGGCGAACGCGGCGTCAAGCTGTCCGGCGGCCAGCGTCAGCGCATCGCCTTGGCCCGCGCCTTCCTGAAAGACGCCCCTATCCTGGTGCTGGATGAGGCGACCTCAGCCCTGGATTCTGAGGTTGAAGCCTCCATCCAGGAAGCCCTTTCCCGCGTGATGGTTGGCAAGACCGTCCTTGCCATCGCGCACCGCCTCTCCACGATTGCCGAGATGGACCGTATCATCGTTCTTGACCGTGGCCGCATTGTCGAAACCGGCAGCCATGATGAGCTTTTGGCCCAGAACGGGCTTTACGCCCGCTATTGGAAGCGGCAATCCGGCGGCTTCATCGTCACGGAAGAAGACCAGGAAGCGGCTGAGTGATCGTCACCATCGAACGTCTTGGCCACCACGGCGACGGAATCGCCGCTCACCCGACTGGCGGTCCCATATTCGTCGCAGGCACGCTGCCGGGCGAAACGGTTGAGGGCACGCTGGACGGTGACCGGCTGACGAACCCCAAGATCGTCACCCCTTCGACAGACCGGGTCAAACCCCCCTGCCGCCACGCCCGCGCCTGTGGCGGCTGCCAGTTGCAGCACGCCTCGGACGGTTTTGTCGCCCGCTGGAAACAACAGATTGTTGAAACTGCCCTTGCCGCGCAAGGGCTGACCGCATCGTTCTTGCCGCTGCAAACCTCTCCGCCAAATTCCCGCCGCCGGGCCACACTCTCGGCCCGGCGCACCAAATCCGGCGCGCTGATCGGCTTTCACGCCCGCGGCTCGGACACCATTGTTGAGGTTGCGGACTGCCAGCTTCTGCACCCCGCGCTGATCGCGGCTTTCCCCGGGCTACAGGCGCTGGTCATCCTGGGTGGGTCGCGCACGGCGGAACTGTCGCTGCAGATCACCACCACAGGCGGCGGGGTTGATGTGGTCGTGACCGGCGGCAAACCCCTGGACGGTGCCCTGCAGCTGGACCTTGCCCGCACGGTTGACGCCCACGGCTTCTCCCGCCTGACCTGGAACGGTGAGGCTGTGGCCCTTCGCGACCGCCCTTCGCAAACCATCGGCAGTGCCACCGTGATCCCGCCCCCCGGCGCCTTTCTTCAGGCCACCCCGCAGGGCGAGGGTGCCCTTCTGGCCGCCGTCAAAACCGCCCTCGGCCCGCAAAAGCGGGTGGTTGACCTCTTCTGCGGCATCGGCACTTTCGCCCTGCCCCTGGCTGAGGTGGCCGAGGTGCATGCCGTCGAAGGTGACCGCGCCATGACCGACGCGCTGGAAACCGCCGTCCGCCACACCCAGAACCTCCGCCGCCTGACGGTTGAGGCGCGTGATCTTTTCCGCCGCCCGCTGGATGCGGCCGACCTCAAACCCTTCACCGCCGCCGTCATCGACCCGCCCCGCGCCGGGGCCGAGGCGCAGATCTCCGCCCTTGCGCAGTCGAAGATCCCGGTCATCGCGGCAGTGTCCTGCAACCCCGTCACCTTCGCCCGCGACGCGAAAACCCTGCTGGCCGGGGGCTACCAGCTTGACTGGGTGCAGGTGATCGACCAGTTCCGCTGGTCCACGCATGTCGAACTCGCCGCGCGGTTCAGCCGCCCGGCCTGACAGATCCGTGAACGGCACACCTACCCGCCCAGACTAGGCAGCTTGCGCAATTTCCTGTAAGGCTTTGGGAAAAAAGGCGGGGCAGCATGCGGCTTTTCAGATTTGTCGTCATTCTCGCGCTGGCGGTGACCCTGGCAGCCTGCGGCCAAAAGTCCAAGTTCCTCAAATACAACGGCCCCGAGGTGACACAGATCCACGTCTACAAGGCCGACCGCAAGATGTTTCTGATCCACCAGGACCGCGTGCTGGAATCCTATGACATCGCGCTTGGCTTTGCGCCCGCGGGCCACAAGCAGTTCGAAGGCGACGGCAAGACCCCCGAAGGCGCCTATTACATCACCCACAAGAACCCGGACTCGAACTTCCACCTGTCCTTGGGCATTTCCTACCCCAACGAAGCCGACATCGCCTTTGCCGAAGCCGAAGGCAAAGACCCGGGGGGTGAGATTTTCATCCACGGCGGCCCGCGCAACCCCATCTCCCGCCGGGACTGGACCTGGGGCTGCGTCGCCGTCTCGGACAAGGAGATGGAGGTGATCTACTCCATGGTCAAACCGGGCACACCGATCTTCATCCTGCCCTGACAGGCAGGCGGCCCCAGTCATACCCCAGTCAGGCCCCAGTCACCATCGTCCACCAGATCTTGCCGCTCGGCTCCTGGAACCAGGCAAAGCCAATCGCCCGCGCGGCCGGGTCCATGATGACAGCCCGGGTGTCGGGCTGCGCCATCCAGGTCGACAGCGTCTCAAGCTCGGTCTCGTAAGTCTCCGAGATCAGCTCCCCCACCAGCCGCCCGGTATAGCCACTGCGCTGCACGCGCAGAAGCGGCGATGACCCGTCCGACCCGAAATGCCACGGCCGGTTCTGCACCGACATGTCCCGCGCATGGGGTGGCGGCGGCGGCGTCAGCCGCGCGTCAAAGGCCAGGCGCCGGCAG
>JAAUPC010000358.1 GCA_012036325.1 Paracoccaceae bacterium | reverse complement strand
ATCGCGAAGTCGAGCCGCCGCTGAACGTCGATCGCCTCGGCGAGCGAGGGCGGCCGGCGAGAGGCGGCCGACCCAACTGTGATTCTGAATCCATGCGGATTCGGTTTCCGGCGGCAGGTCGGGCAGGTGCGGCCCTTCGGCCAGCCACTGATCCGTGATCGGCGCGGGGCGGAGGGAGAGCGAGATCAGCCGGTTCCGCCCCGGCGCGGGCGCTTTGGCATCCGTCCAGCGCTGGACCTGATCGTGTCCGATCCCCAGCCCATCCATCACCCGGCGAAAGCGGTATTGCGGGTGATCCTCCGCCGTCAGTGCGTCATCCATGCTGGCCCAGACAGCGGGCGGCAGATCGAAGTCGAACCCCGGCAGCACCACCGCCCCCTTCGGCAGCCGCGCCACTGCCTGCATCAAAAGCGCCGTCGTCCCGCGTGATCCGGTTGACCCTGCGACGATCACCGGATGCGCGGGCGGGGCCGTCACCCACCCTTCGCCCAGCGCGATTACCGCTTGGCGCAAGCGCGCCTCATTATCTGGCGCGTCGCCGTCCATCGCGCCCGCCACGATGCCCAGAAACGCCTGCGTGCGCGCCCAGTGGGCGGAATGGTTCGCCACGTCCAGCGCCGCAATCCTTGCAGGGGGCACGCCTTCGCCCTGCATCTCATCCATCAGGGTGGCCAGGCTGTCGGCCAGATCATAAAGCGCCGCACGGGGGAAATGCGTGGTGCCGGTCTGCAAAAGGCCGTCCAGCAGCACCGAAAGCTCCAGCCTGCGCCGCAGGGGGGAAACCGGGGCGGGCAGGGGCGTAGGGCCAAGGCTAGCCGCATCGGTGACGAGGAGGAGGCGCGGCAGGAAGCGTGCGCCTTTCGCTGCGAAACATTCCGTCACCCGGCGGCGCATGCGCTGGGTGTTCAGGATTAGCGTGACCCGCGCCATCGCCTCGGGCGGTTGGCTGGCCATGCGGGTGAGGAGGCCCGCGACCAGTTCCGCCGGGAAATCCACGCCGGGGGGTAGGGCGAAAAGGTTTGCGGCGGTTTCAGCCATGCGCGGCATCGTGCAGAAGGCGCTCCGCCTCGGCAATCCCTTCCGGGTGGCCCACGTCGCACCAGAGGCCTTGATGCACGATGCCGTAAGCGGTGCCGGCGGCGATCATGTCATTCCAGGTGCGGTTGAGGGAAAACACCGGATCGGGCACATCGGCCAGCCTTGCCGGGTTCAGGATCTGCGCGCCGATGTAGACGTGATCTTCACCGCCCTTGCCCCGGGAAATGCGGCCCATGCTATCCAGCCGGAAATCGCCCTTTTCCCCATGACCCTTCGTGTCGCCGACCGGCAGGAGAAGGAGCAGCGCCTCCATCCGGTAATCCCAGGCAGCGGCGAGTTGGGCCAAAGGGTTCGCCCCAGTCCAGATGCCGTCGCTGTTCATCACCGCCACCGGCCCTGCACCCAAAAGCGGCAGGGCGGCGCGCAGCCCACCCCCGGTTTCCAGAATTTGCGCGCGTTCGTCGCTGATCATGACCTCCCTGCCCGCCAGATGCGCCTCCATCTGGTCGGCGCGGTAGTGGACGTTGACCACGATGCGAGCGGCCCCAGCATCGGTGGCCGCGCCCAGCGCATGGTCGATCAGCGGCCGCCCGGCGATGGGGATCAAGGGCTTGGGCCGGTCAACGGTCAGCGCGCCCATCCGGGTGCCGAAGCCTGCGGCGAAGATCATCAGCGGGAAGGGGAACATTGGGCGGCGATCCGGGTCAGGGTGTCAGGCGTGGGGTCGGGCAGGACGTCTTGGCAAATGGCACGCAGGTCGGCCAGCGCGGGATGGGCAAGGTTGCGCTGCAACTGGCCCCAGACGCGCGGGATCAGCGGCAGATAACCGGGCTTGCCCGCAACCAGCGCCAGCCGCGCGAAGACGCCCAGAATCCGCAAGGCCCGCTGCGCGCCGAGGGTGGCGTAATGGGCGGCAAAAGCGGTGGGGTCGGCGTCGGTCGTGGCGGCAAAACGGGCGATCATCGTGGTCTCGGTGTCGGGGGCCACATCCCGCCGCGCGTCCTGCAACAGCGACACAAGGTCATAACCCGGCTGGCCCATCTGCCCGAGTTGAAAGTCCAAAAGCCCGACCCGCGACAGCCCCGCGCGCCCCGGCAACCAGAGGAGGTTCTCGGCATGGAAATCCCGCAGGATCAGCACGCGCGGGCCATCGGCATGGGCGCGCAGCGCGGCCTCCAGCGCCGGATCGTCGATCTTGGGGTCATGTGTCAGCGCCACGAAGGCGGTGTAGCGGTCGACACCCAGCGGGGGCAACGCCACATCGGGCCAATCCGCAACCAGCGGAACGCCGGGAAAGCGCTCCGGCGTGGCAAAGGCCGTGCGTGGATCGACAACCGTCATGTCGAGGCCCAGCATGCGGGCGATGGCGCCTAAGCCGTCTTCTTTTTGGCCATCAGTGCCTGGCTTTCGTCAAAGAGACCGCGGGCGTTGTCGAGCGCCAAATCGTAGTACTTAGCCCAAGATTCTTTTTGATCGGCAAAGCGAATTTCGATTTCGGGCGCCGCTCCGGTATTGGGCTGCGGATGGTGATTGATGAAGCAGGCATGGTCCCCGCTGAGGATCACATGGTGATCGGCCTTGCGGACAAAGCAGAACCACCGGGCGTGGGCGCGCGCCGTCTACGAGGATGAGGAGCTTGCCTCCTACCGCGACCGTCTGCTCTCCGTCTGGCTCAAGGAGGGCGACGGCGGCCGACATCTGATCACCTTCCATCCCGTCGGCGGCCGCGGCTCCTCCGAGAAGCTCCACGACGAGCCATGGCTCGACTTCAACATGGTTCAGAGCGGTCACGATCGCAGTATGTTCTGCAAGCGACTCTTCAATTCGCCCCGGTCTCGTCAGCGATTGAGCGCGGTTGAGTTTCATGACTTTTCGTAAATCAGCCACCATGTGGTCGCGCCAGCGGTTATTGGCGATTTCTAGGAGCTTCACATGAAAGGCTTCGTTGATCGTGAAGAACTTCACCCGATCTTTGGTGGATTTTTCTAGTTGCTGATGCAGGGATTCGAGTTCTTTGAGTTGTTCGGCAGTTGCAGTCTTCGCTACCGTAGCCGCTGCGTCTGCCTCTAGCAAAGCCATGAGATGGAAGACATCGTGCAGATCTTTGGCATTAACTTCCGTCACATACGCGCCGCGCCTCATTTTCATTGTGACCAAACCTTCAGCGGCCAGTACTTTGATGGCCTCGCGCAAGGGGGTGCGGCTGATGCCGTATTCCTCGGCAATTTTGAGTTCATCGATCCATGCACCAGGTTCCAGATCGTTCTTTTTCCCTGCAAAGATACGTTGACGCAACAGCTCTGCAACCTCTTCATATAGAGGGCGAGGTTTGAGGCGGCTGTGTTCGATGGGGGCGTTCATGGTCATGAAGTTTACACGAATCTGAATTTTGAATTCATAATTATGAAAGAAATTCTGGCTAAAATTCTGTCTATGAGTGAATTCAAACCTTCAAGCTTGGCGGACTGGGCAAAAGCCGCTGCGAAATCTGCGCCTGCAGGCGATGTGAATGCATTGAACTGGCAAACGCCTGATGGCATTTCCGTCAAGTCTCTTTACACGGCGGAAGACGTGAAGGAATTGCCGCATACGAACACCTTGCCTGTGCCCTTGGCGTTGTATCCGGTACGGCCTATGTCGTCCGTCACTTCATCAAGCCATGCCAATGCTCCGGTGTAAGCCGTTTTGTCAAACGTAAGCTCCGCCAGTTCCGCCGATTTGAGAGCCATCACGGCCCAGGCCGTCACTGAAGTGTCGTTGTCGC
>JAAUPC010000357.1 GCA_012036325.1 Paracoccaceae bacterium | reverse complement strand
GTGAGGAGGAGAAGCGCCGATGGGTCATCCAGCGCCAGCCGCAGCGCTGCGGCAAGGGCCGCGGGACCGGTGTTGCGGGCGACAGGCTCCACCAGGATATGCTGGGCGGCGATGGACGCCTCTTCCAGCTGTTCGGTGACAAGGAAGCGGAAGTCTTCTGCCGTCACGATCAGGGGGGCGGCAAAGCCCGCTGCGGCGAACCGGCGCGCGGCGGCCTGAAACAGGCTTTCTTCGCCGACAAGGGGCACGAATTGTTTCGGAAAGCGCGCCCGGGACACTGGCCAAAGCCGCGTTCCCGACCCCCCCGCAAGAAGGACCGGCGTGATCAAACCGGCCCCGGCTGCAATCCCGCCCATGCCCTGCGGCCGGTCATCCCGTATCGTGCCGTCCATGACACCCACCCATCCCGACGCCGCTGCGCGAGCCTGCCCCTTTTCGCCCGCCATGAGACGGGAAAAGGGTTACCAAGTGATTAAGAAAGTCAAGGAAACAGAAGCGCGTCAAAGGCCTGGGCGGCCTTTCCCAGGTCGCGGCAGGCCAGGCCCCGGGCGCTCAGCCCCAGTCCAGCACCACCTTGCCAGAAAGGCCCGAGCGCATCGCGTCAAAGCCGTCGACGAACCGGTCCACCGGGAAGCGGTGGTGATGACCCGGCGGATGTCCAGGCCATTTTCCAGCATGGCGATCATCTTGTACCAGGTCTCGAAGATCTCACGCCCGTAAACGCCCTTGATGGTGATGGCCTTGAAGACGATGCGGCTCCAGTCCACCGGGGACTTGCCCGGCGGGATGCCCAACATGGCGATGCGGCCGCCCATGACCATATGTTCGACCATCTGGTCAAGGGCTTGCTGGCTGCCCGACATCTCCATGCTGACGTCAAAACCCTGGCTCATCTTCAAGCTGGGGTAGACCGAGCGGAGGTCCGTGGTGGCGACATTGACGGGGACGACGTCGGCCACCTGGGCCGCAAGGTCAAGGCGAGCCTGATTGATGTCGGTGATCACCACATGCCGCGCGCCCACATGCCGCGCGACGGCGGCAGCCATGATGCCGATGGGGCCTGCCCCAGTGATCAGCACATCTTCGCCGATCAGGTCGAAGGACAGCGCGGTGTGGACCGCATTGCCCAGGGGATCAAGGATCGCGCCGATCTCGTCATCAATCGCATCGGGCAGGGGAACGACGTTGAAGGCGGGCAGGCGCAGGTATTGCGCGAAGGCACCGGGTTCATTCACGCCGATGCCCCGGGTTTCGGGGTCGAGATGAAAGCGGCCCGACCGGCTTTGACGGCTGGTCTTGCCAATGAGGTGGCCTTCACCGGAACAGCGCTGGCCAAGGCTCAGGCCTTCGACATTCTTTCCCAGCTCCACAATCTCGCCCGCGAATTCATGGCCGGTGACCAGTGGCACTGGCACGGTCTTCTGCGCCCAGGCGTCCCAGTTCCAGATGTGGATGTCAGTGCCGCAGATCCCGGTCTTGCGGATCTTGATCAGCACGTCATCGGGGCCAATCTCCGGTACGGGGCGGGTCTCCATCCAGAGGCCGGGTTCGGGTTTCGCCTTCACCAGGGTCTTCATCTGGTTGGTCATGCGAGGACTCCGGTGGCTTTGCCTGCGGCGGTGAAGGCGTCAAGCGCCTGGTCCAGATCGGCGCGGGTCAGGGCGGCGTTCATCTGGGTGCGGATGCGGGCCTGGCCTTTGGGGACCACGGGGAAAAAGAAAGGCGCGACATGGACGCCCCGTTGGTTCAGGTCGGCGGCCATGGCCTGGGCGAGTTTCGCATCCCCCAGCATGACGGGGATAATCGGGTGTTCACCGGGAAGAAGGGTGAAGCCTGCGGCGGTCAGCCCGGAACGCCAGTAGGTGGCGTTGGCGGTCAGCCGATCCCGCAAGTCGTCCGCCCCCTCGATGATATCAAGCGCCGCCAGCGCCGCGCCGACCACAGCCGGGGGAAGCGCGTTAGAGAAAAGATACGGCCGTGCGCGCTGGCGCAGAAGGTCGATCACCGCTTGCGGCCCAGCGATATAGCCGCCCAAAGCGCCGCCAAGCGCCTTGCCAAGCGTTCCGGTCAAAAGGTCCACGCTGACCCCCGCCCGCGCCGGGGTGCCCCGGCCTTGCGGGCCAGTAAAGCCCGTGGCGTGGCAATCATCCACCATCACCAGCGCGCCAAACCGGTCGGCCAGCGCGCGGATCTCGGTCAACTTGGCGTAGTAGCCGTCCATCGAGAAGACACCATCCGTCGCGATCAGGATGAACCGCGCGCCATCTTCCCGGGCCTGGTCAGCTGCGCCGCAAGATCGGCCATGTCCGAATTCGCATAACGGTAGCGTTTGGCCTTGCACAGACGGATGCCATCGATGATCGACGCATGGTTGAGCGCGTCCGAGATCACCGCATCTTCCGGGCCAAGAAGTGGTTCGAAAAGCCCGCCATTGGCGTCAAAACAGGCCGCGAAAAGAATGCTGTCGTCCTGCCCAAGATAACCCGCCAGCCGCGCCTCAAGCTGCCGGTGCAGGTCTTGGGTGCCGCAGATGAAGCGCACGCTGGCCATGCCGAAGCCATGCCCATCCATCGCCGCCTTCGCCGCCGCGATCAGGCGCGGGTCATCCGCCAGACCAAGGTAGTTGTTGGCGCAAAGGTTCAGCATCTGCCGTCCGGCCACCGTCACATGCGCGCCTTGCGCCCCGGTGATCAACCGCTCGCGCTTCATCAGCCCATCCGCTTCGATCCCGGCAAGGGTGGCCGAGACATGGTCCAGAAACGCCATTCTATCCGCCATCACAGCAATCCCTCCGATTTTACGGAATATCGCAGATCAGTGCGCGCCAGTCAACTTAGCGGAAGTGCATCTGTTAAAACGGATGTCTTTCTTTCTGCCCAAATATCCCACGGGGGTGCGGGGGTGTGAAACCCCCGCTCCGACGCATCAACTGTCCTGCACGATCAAAATCGCCCGCGCCGGGCCGTCCAAGGCTGCAATCGCATGCCCCCGGTCAGCGGGGTAGCGCGCGACATCACCGGGGCCAAGGTTGTCCGTCGCATCCCCCGAAGTGACTGAAAGTTTTCCTTCCAGCACCGTCAGATGTTCGCGGCAACCGGGGGAATGGGCGTCCGAGGTCAGCGCGGCCCCGGGGGCAAAGGCCAGTTCATAAACCTCGTGCGCGCCCACGCTTTCCGGGGCCGAAAGGATGCGGATCGTGACCCCGCCGCGCTGGATGACGGGGGCGGTTCCGGCGCGCGTGACCTCGATCCCCGGGGCGGGGCGGCCTTCCAGAAGACCGGCGAAATCCAGCTGCAAGGCCTGGGTCAGCGCCCAAAGCGTGGCAACGGTGGGCGAAGACTCGCCGCGCTCGATCTGGCTGACCATCGACCGGCTGACGCCGGAAAGTTTTGCGGCAGCGTCCAGCGACAGCCCGCGCGCCTTGCGGGCGGCGCGCAACGAGGCGGCAAGGCGGTCGTGAATGTCAGAGCGGTCAGCCATGGCCGGACAGTGACGGGGAAGGCAGAAGGCGTCAACCGCAGCGCTTCTGGCGCGGCGCGTCCAAATCCTCGCCCTACCACGCCGCAGGGCAGGGACAACGTCGACCGAAAAGCGGTCAGGTGCCGCAATAGGTGACGTAAGACCCGAAACCCGAAGGCGCAGGCAGCACAAAGGCCTCGCGTTCCACAAACGGCTGCCGGATCGCGACAAGCAGCGCTTCGAACGGGGCCATGTCGCCATCGGTGGCCGCGGTCAGGGCCGCTTCCACCTTGTGATTGCGGGGGATCACGGCGGGATTGGCCTCTGCCACCCGTTCGGCAGC
>JAAUPC010000008.1 GCA_012036325.1 Paracoccaceae bacterium | reverse complement strand
ACGGCAGAGGCACCCATCGCCGTGCGACGGTTCCCGGTGTCGGTGTTCTGGCATCGACGCAACCGACAGCGACCCAAAGACGACTTGGATCAGACAGCAGCTGCGCGACGTCACGCGCTGAGCATTGGGATCACCCTAAACCCCAGTGCCGCCTGACGATTCCGTCCGATGGGCGTGTAGAAACCGCGCGTCTTCTGGGGCTGCCCAGCGGCATTCTGACCTGCGCTTTCGGCAAGCTTGCCCGGCGCTGGGGCCGGAGGTCAGCTTGATGTGAACGTTATGGCGCGATATACGCTACTGTCCAAGCTGCGGCAGCCGGGAGGGCCGCAGCTTGGTCAGGCAGCCCGGCGACGGCTGGCCTGAATGTGATCCGTCGCCATGGAAGGGAACAGCGTGTACCGATGGACATCTCCTCATCCGGCCCTGTCCGGTGTGTCTTGTGCGCTTTCCCCCTTTGGACCCAACAAGTGCCTTCTGAGTGTCATCGTCCGCAATGAAGCGCCGTATCTGGTGGAATGGGCGACCTATCACTATGCGATGGGGTTTCGCGAGATCGTTGTTTTCTCGAACTTCTGCGATGACCTGTCGGACATCCTTCTGGATCGGCTGGATGATCTGGGGATTGTGCGGCACCGCCCGCACCCCTGCGTGATGTTCCCGCAGATTGGCCAGATCCAGATCAGCGCCCTGCGGTTGACGACCCTCCTGGGCCAATTCAAGGCCAGCGACTTCATGATGATGATCGATCTGGACGAATTTCTGGAGGTTTGCGTCGGAGACCATGACCTTGCCTCATTCTTTGCGTCCGTCCCTGACTTTGAAGTTGCAAGTTTTGCCGTCAGGGGGCGCAACGCAGAAGACAAGCGCTTTATCGAGAATGGTGAGGTTTTATCCCGCTTCCTGCAATCTTCCTGGGCAAACATGGATCGAACCGGCGACGGCGACAGCGTGGTTTGCGCCGTCAAATCCCTGGCGCGAAGCCGATTGACGCGTGGATTTCATCGCAACCACCGACCGATGATTGCGAAGTTTTCCACCTCGGGGAAGCGCTGGATCAACGGGGCTGGCAGCGACATGGGTCCAGACTTCACGGATCGCCGGGCGTCGTCCATCCGATTGAGCGGCCCAAAGCAGCTTGCCCTTGTCAATCACTACAGCATCCGGTCCGCCGAAAGCTTCATGGTGAAAGCCCAGCGCGGAAACGCCTCGGGCGCAGCGCGGTTGGGGATGACGGATGTGGCAATGGCCAATACCCTGAAGTATTGGACAAGCCGGAATACACCCCCGCAAGTGCGCCATGATCCTCCGCATGAGCCGCCGGGATTTCGTGCACTGCTTGATTTTGTGAGAAGCGATCCGATCATTGCCGATCTGGAGGCCCGCGCACTTGCCATCCACCGGGAGCGGGCTGCCCTTGGCTATGGCACGGACCTGGGCCGGAAGCTGGCCGACCTGATCGGCTACGCGCCGCCGGGCCCGAGTTGACCCCAGCTGAGGTGCGGACCCTGCTTGGACACCAGACAATCGCAGGCCTGCGCGCAGATCGGCCGCTGACAGCCGCGTCGGGCACTTTTCGGAATGTCCGGGAACATTGTCTTTAGATGCGCGGTGTAGGGCGCTGGTCAGCGATACGGCTCAACCAGTTGGCGCAGGTTGACGCGGGCGCGCAGGCGGGTGGCCAGAAGGTACATGCCGCCGATCTTGCGGTGCAAAAACAGCGTTTCGGCCGGAGGGACATGCATCAGGTCACGCTCGGTTCCCAAAGCAAGCCCCATGTCGCGAAGACGGTCTAGGAGATCGGACTGGCCAAAGTCAAACGCACTGTCCTGGCGCAAAGGGTCGATCGCCAGGTCGAACATCCGCTGGATCAGGTCCTGATGGTGCGGGGCTGTGTCGGGCCCAAAGTAGCCGATCTGCAGCATCGCCGCGCGGATAGCGACAGCGTCCCGGTCGAGGGCTGCGTTCAAGAGGTCGCGGAATGTGGTGGCAAGACCCGGTTCCACCGGCCGCACTGCGCCAAAGTCCAGCAGGACGATGCGCCCGGTCGCCGCCTCAACCCGGTAGTTGGCAAGGTTGGGGTCCGTCTGCATGGCGCGAAAGGTGAAAAGCTCACGCAGGACAAGATCAATCAAACTGGCAGCGGCGCGGTCCCGCACCCCCTGCGGCGCGGCTTCCAGCGTCTCGATGGGCTGACAGTCAAGGTAGGTCATCGCCAGAACCTGCCCGGTGCTTAGGTCTTCCTGCAGGTCGGGGAGCACGAAGTCAGTTGACCCCGAAAGGAGACCGGAAAACCGGCGCAGATGGCCCGCTTCGGCCAGATAGTCCGCCTCTTCGCGCAGTTGCGCCTTGGCGGCGGCAAGCAGCTGGGTGATGTCCATCCCTTTTGGCAGAAGGCCCGGCAGGCGCATGAGGGTGGCGATGTTGTCCACATCGCTGTCGATGCTGGCGCGCACGCCCGGGTATTGCACCTTGATCGCCAAGAGGCGCCCGTCCCGCGTTTCTGCCCGATGGACCTGCCCGATGGAGGCGGCGGCGAAGGGCCTGACATCGAATTTGCGAAACTGCGCCAACCAGCCCGGCCCCCATTCGGCGTTCAGCACATCGCGCAACTGGTTTGGCGGCATCGGGCGGGCGTCATCGCGCAGGGCGGCGAGGATCTTTGTCAGTTCTGGAGACAGGACGATGCCACTGTCCATCGAAAGCATCTGACCAAGCTTCAAGGCAGCCCCGCGCATGTGGGACAGGCCGTTGGTCAACCGCAGGGCATTTGACGGTGTGAGGAGAAGGTTGGGCAAAGCGGGTCTTTGACCCTGGACGATCTGGCGCAGGCCGCCGCCGATCACCCCCCCGGCAATACCGGCAACGATGCCGCCCATGTGCAACATGCGCAGCCCACGACCGCTTGGCACGGGGGCACCGGGTTTTTCGGGTGGATCGTCGTTCATGCCTTGCGTCTGCTTTCGTGCTGGCAGCTAGAGGTGGCGCAAGACACCAGATCGTCAAAGCCAAACTGCGGTTGGCCCCGGATTGTCTGGGCAAAGCGCCTGCGGCCCGCTTGGCCGCTTTGGGTCAACCAAGTGGTCTTCGAATCCCCTGCACTGCGTCAGGGCCCAGCCTTCCTTTATGGAAAGCTGAATTTCTGCGCTGCAGCGTCGGTTCGGTGCCAAAGTATTGGGCATTTCGCCCGAGGTTGCCCGACAAATCGGTCCGCCGCATCGAGCGGATTGATCGCCGCCCGGAATATGCGCCCCTAAGACTTGCCTGGGTTGGTCCAGGCGGTCCGGGACGGGCAGCGGAAGACAGAGGTTCTGGCTTCACCGACGTCTTGGAGGAAGAAACGCGCTGCCCGGCATGGATTGACCCCACATTGGCTGGGGGGGACCGCCGGGCGCTTACAGGGGGACTATCCATGAAACTGTCCAGACGTACTCTGCTGGCATCCGGCATCGCAGCGCTTGCCTTGCCAAAAGCCACCTTCGCGCAGGCTGAAACGATCAAGGTCGGCGTGCTGCATTCGCTGTCGGGTACGATGGCGATTTCGGAAACCACGCTGAAAGACACGATGCTGATGCTGATCGAGCAGCAGAACGCCAAGGGCGGATTGCTGGGCAAGCAACTGGAAGCCGTGGTCGTGGACCCGGCTTCGGATTGGCCGCTGTTCGCCGAAAAGGCGCGTGAGCTGCTGACTGTGTCGAGCGTCGATGTGATGTTCGGCTGCTGGACCAGCGTCAGCCGCAAGTCTGTGCTGCCGGTGATCGAAGAGCTGAACGGTCTGCTGTTCTACCCGGTCCAGTATGAGGGCGAGGAATCCTCGAAGAACGTGTTCTACACCGGAGCCGCGCCGAACCAGCAAGCGATCCCGGCGGTGGACTACTACCTTGAGGAGCTTGGGGTTACCAAGTTCGCGCTTCTGGGCACGGACTACGTCTACCCGCGCACCACGAACAACATCCTTGAGGCCTACCTGATCTCCAAAGGCATTCCGAAGGAAGACATCTTCGTCAACTACACGCCCTTCGGCCACAGTGACTGGTCCAAGATCGTGGGCGACGTGGTGGCCCTGGGTGCCGACGGCAAGAAGGTCGGCGTCATCTCGACCATCAACGGCGATGCGAACATCGGGTTTTACAAGGAACTGGCTGCAGCGGGCGTCACCGCCGACACGCTGCCGGTCGTCGCGTTCTCGGTCGGGGAAGAGGAACTCTCGGGCCTCGACACCACCAACCTGGCCGGGCACCTGGCCGCCTGGAACTACTTCATGTCGGCCGACACCCCGGAAAACGCGGCCTTCATCGCGGCCTGGAAGGCCTTCATCAAGGACGATGCCCGCGTAACGAACGACCCGATGGAAGCGCATTACATCGGCTTCAACATGTGGGTGAATGCGGTCACTGCAGCGGGCACGACCGAGGTTGACGCCGTCAGCGCCGCCATGATCGGCCAGGAATTCCCGAACCTGACCGGGGGCATGGCCAAGATGCTGCCGAACCACCACCTGACCAAGCCCGTGCTGATCGGCGAGATCCGCGCCGATGGCCAGTTCGACATCATCAGCCAGACCGAGCCCGTCGCGGGCGATGCCTGGACCGACTATCTGCCGGAATCGGCGGTGCTGGAGGCCGACTGGGCCGAGTTGAAGTGCGGGATGTACAACACCGAGACGTCCACCTGCGTCCAGTTGAAGTCGAACTACTGATCTGACTGTGGGGAGGGGGGACACCCCCCCTCCCCCACCTTTCATCCCCGGATCGCACATGCGCCTGACCGCCCTTCTTGTCGCGGCCCTGATGTGGCTTGCGCCGTTGCCTGCCCTCGCGCAGGACGCCGCCGCCATTGTGGCCGAAAACCGGGAGCAGATCGAAAAGCCGTCGCGCCAGACCATTGGCCCGGTGATTGCCGCCCTTGCTGCCAGCGGCGACCCGATGGCTGACGATATCCTGACCGCATGGGAAGACCGGCGGCTGGTGATCCGGAAATCCGACCAGGCGATGTTCATCGCAGTCACCGAAGGCGACGGTTTCGCCCTGACAGCCCTTGATGGGACTGCGGCGGGCAGCGCCGTTGCAGCCGATGTGACCGCGCTGAAGCCGAATGCCGGGGTGCGCGGCTTGATCGCGACCGCGCTAGTCCAGTTCACTCTGTCGGACCCCGACCCCACGATCCGTGCCGACGCGCTGGCATCTATCGCCCGCGACCCGACCGCTGAAGCGCTGGAACCTTTGCGCGCCTCGCTCGTATCGGAAGAGGACCCGGTGTTGAAGGCGCAGAAGGAGCGGTTGGAGCGTTTCCTGACCCTGCGCTTTGATGCCGATCCGGCCGCCCGTGTGGCCGCGATCGAAAGCCTGGGCACAGACACGTCTTTGGACGTGCGGGCTGCCCTGAACCCGCTGGTTGCCACGAAACGCGTCGCATCGCTTGGCGATCCGCCCGGCAATCTGGCCCGGACCCTGGTCCCCGGAACGGACCTGACGACGGTTGAGGCCTATGACATTCTGGTCGCAGCCTCGCTTGCCCCTGCCCGTCTTACGCTCGAAGACCAGCGCGCGGCCCTTTTGGCCAATATCGTGGATGGCAGCGTGGGCGGTATCCCGGTCGCCGCGCTGAACACGCAGGAGGCCCGCAACCGCGCTTACACGGCGCTGGAGGTCGCGGGAACGGTCCCGACGGCTGCGACGGATGACGAAGTGACCGCCGCCCTTGCCGCGCACAGTTTCCATGAGGTCTATGTCGAACCTGACGCGACCGTCACCTCGGCAGCCACCGCGACACTTGCGGCCATCGACCGCAAGGTCGCTTTCATGCAGGCCGCCGACCTTGGCCTTGATGCGCTGTCCCTCGCCGCGATCTTCTTTCTGGCGGCCATTGGCCTTGCCATCACCTTCGGCGTGATGGGCGTCATCAATATGGCGCATGGCGAGTTCATCACCATGGGCGCCTATACTGGGTTTGTGGTGCAGCTTTTCGTGCCGGACTACACGCTTTCTATCCTGATCGCCCTTCCGGTTGCCTTTGCGGTCACCTTCGGGGCGGGCGTCGCGATGGAGCGTCTGGTGATCCGCCACCTTTACAAGCGCCCGCTTGAGACGTTGCTGGCGACATTTGGCATCTCCATCGCGCTGCAGCAGATTTTGAAGAACGTCTTCGGCACGCAGGCACGCCCCCTCACCGCCCCGGGGTGGCTGGATGGCGCGCTTGAATTCAACGACGTCGTGTCGATCAGCTACATCCGCATTGCGATCTTCGTGCTGGCGCTGATTTTCCTGATGTTCTTCCTTTATCTGATGAAGCGCACCCGCCTTGGCCTTGAGGTCCGGGCCGTCACGCAGAACCCGGCGATGGCGGCATCGATGGGCATCAACCCTGACCGGATCAACATGCTGACCTTCGGCCTTGGGTCTGGCATTGCAGGCATTGCCGGGGTGGCCATCGGTCTTTACGCCAAGGTGACCTCGGAAATGGGGGCGGATTACATCGTGCAATCCTTCATGACCGTGGTCGTTGGCGGGGTTGGCAACGTCTGGGGCACCCTTGCAGGGGCCACGATGATCGGGTCCCTGCAAAAGGTGATCGAATTCCTGAACCCGTCGAACACCCTGGCCGCACAGACCTACATGATCCTTTTCATCATCCTTTTCATCCAGTTCCGCCCGAGGGGGATCATCGCCCTGCGCGGCCGCGCGGCGGGAGACTGACATGACCCGCCGCAGCTTCTTTGCCCGCAACCCCTCCGCCCTCATCTTCATTGCCTGCCTTGCGGTCTTCACCCTGGCCGTCACGCTGATGTCCGAGGCCTATGGCCCCGGCCTGATCTCTACCTCCTTCGTGAAAACCCTCGGCAAGACGCTTTGCCTTTGCCTTGTGGCCCTCGCGATGGATCTGATCTGGGGTTACGCGGGCATCCTTTCCCTTGGCCACATGGCGTTCTTCGCCCTTGGCGGCTACATGATCGGCATGTGGCTAATGTACGCGCGGACCGAGGAAATCGTGGTCACCGCCCTTGCCCAAGGGGGCCTGCCCGCGACACCGGAAGAAATCCAGCAAGGCATTGCGACACAGATTTTCGGCGTCGTCGGTTCGTCCGATCTGCCCGCGATCTGGTCCTTTGCCCATTCGTTGCCCCTGCAACTGATCCTTGCCCTTGCGGTGCCCGGCCTCCTCGCCCTTGGTTTCGGCTGGCTTGCGTTCCGGTCCCGCGTGACCGGCGTTTACCTCTCGATCCTGACGCAGGCGATGACCCTTGCCCTGGCGCTGTACCTGTTCCAGAACGATTCCGGCCTGCGCGGGAACAATGGTCTGTCTGGCCTGCAGAACCTGCCGGGTCTGGGCGATACGGCGCAGGACCTGGTTTCGATCTGGTTCTTCTGGGCGTCTGCGCTGGCGCTTGGTCTTGGGTACCTGACGCTGTCGTGGCTGGTGTCCGGCAAGTTCGGATCGGTTGTCCGCGCCATCCGGGATGATGAGGCGCGGGTGCGGTTCCTTGGCTATCCGGTAGAGGTCTACAAGCTTTTCCTTTTCACCCTCACCGCCCTGATCGCGGCGCTGGCGGGGGTCCTTTACTACCCCCAGGCGGGCATCATCAACCCGGCCGAGCTTGCGCCCATTGCCAGCATCTACCTGGCGGTGTGGGTCGCAATCGGCGGGCGCGGGCGGCTTTACGGGGCGGTCCTTGGCGCGGCCTTCGTGTCGCTTCTGTCGTCGCTTTTCACCTCGGGCCGGTTGCCGGACATTCCGCTTGGGCCGGCGTCCCTGAACTGGGTGGACTGGTGGCTGGTGATCCTGGGGCTGTCCTTCGTTGCCGTGACCCTCTTTGCCCCCAAGGGGATTGGCGGATTGTTCGACCGGTTCCAGCACATTGGCGCGCCGGACCGAAAGGGCGCACAGCTTGGGCCTGACGATGGATCGTTGCAGGAACAGGAGGCGCAGAAATGACTGCCCTTCTGGAAGTCTCTGGCATATCGGTCACGTTCGACGGCTTCCGGGCGATCAACAACCTGTCCTTCAGCATTGATGAAGGAGAGTTGCGCGCGATCATCGGCCCGAACGGCGCGGGCAAGACCACCTTCATGGACATCGTGACCGGCAAGACGAAACCGGATGCGGGAACGGTCACCTTTGGCGAACGCTCCATCTCGCTACTGGGGTTGAACGAGGCCCGCATTGCCCGGGCAGGTGTGGGCCGCAAGTTTCAACGCCCGACGGTGTTCGAGGATCAGACGGTCGAAGCCAACCTGATCCTGGCGCTCAAGGCCAACCGCAGCCCCTGGCGCGTGCTTTTCTGGTCACCGAAGGCGGCCGACATGGCCCGTGTGCAAGAGCTTGCCACCGAGGTCGGCCTGGGTGACCAGTTGCAGCGCAAATCCGGTGAGCTGAGCCACGGCCAGAAGCAATGGCTTGAGATCGCCATGCTGCTGGCGCAGGAGCCCCGGTTGCTGCTGGTCGACGAACCGGCGGCTGGCATGACTCCGGCTGAACGGGAGCAGACGACGACGCTGCTGGTCAGCCTGGCAAAGACGCGGGCGGTGGTGGTGGTGGAGCATGACATGGAATTCGTGCGCCGCCTGAATTGCCGGGTGACGGTGCTGCATGAAGGGTCAGTGCTGGCCGAAGGGTCGCTGGACCATGTCACACGCGATCCGCAGGTGATCAGCGTCTATCTGGGGCGGGGATGATGCTGGAAACCAATGGCCTGACCCTGCACTACGGCGGCAGCCAGATCCTGCACGGCATCGACTTTGCCGCGAAGCTGGGCGAGGTGACCTGCATCCTTGGGCCAAACGGCGTGGGCAAGACCTCATTCCTGAAGGCGCTGGCGGGGACGCACCCGCGGTCGGGCGGGACGGTGACACTGGACGGGGAAACCCTGCCCGTGGCGCGCCCGCAAGACATGGCGCGGCGCGGTCTGTCGGTCGTGCCGCAGGGCCGGATGATCTTTCCGCTGTTGACGGTGCGCGAGAACCTTGAGACCGCTTTTGCCGTCCTGCCGAAGGCAGAGCATGGCATTCCGGATGAAGTCTTTACCCTGTTCCCGATCCTGAAGGACTTTCTTCACCGCCGGGGGGGCGACCTGTCCGGTGGTCAGCAGCAGCAACTTGCCATCGCCCGGGCACTGATCATGAAACCGAAGGTGCTTTTGCTGGACGAGCCGACGGAAGGCATCCAGCCCAACGTCATCCAGCAGATCGGCCATGTGCTGGAGTATCTGAAGGCAAAGGGCGACATGGCGATCATCCTGGTCGAGCAGTATTTCGAATTTGCCTATGGCCTGGCCGATCAGGTCTATGTCTTTCGGCGTGGGTCAGTTGCGGCCTCGGGACGGGCGGCAAGCTTTGACAAGGACGCGCTGCGGGCTGCCGTTTCGGTCTAAGAGGACGGCGACGGCTGGCTTTGGTGCTGTCTGCTTCCGCGTGAGCCCGTGTCATGCCATTTGTGGGCCGTTTCGGTTGACGCAGTGCCCGAAGGGCCTGATAACTGCATGGCTTTCCGAAGAAAATTCCCAAGACTGCCGCAGATGCGGAAGATGGTCACGGCATGGATGTGATTACCCTTGTCGGCATTGTTGCCGCACTGTTCATCGTCATCAGCCTGAGTGAACCTCTGGCGGCGTGGTCACGCCTGCCATTCACTGTGGTCTTAGCCATTCTGGGCACCCTGATCGGAGTGGCTGGGGCCTATCTTTCCGGAATCGGCCCCGCAGCGCCTGATCTTGCCGGCGACCTTGGCCCGGTGGTCGATGCGTTCGAGGTCAGCATCAAGGCCAATGTGTTTCTATATGTCCTGCTGCCAACCCTAGTGTTTCAGGTGGCCCTGGGGCTGAACCTGCGGCGGATGCGGGAAGACTGGGTGCCGATCCTGGTGATGGCGGTGCTTGCGGTGATCGTGGCCACCTTTGCGATCGGCCTTGCTTTGCAGCCTTTCACAACCTTGCCGCTGGTCGCTTGCCTTCTGTTGGGGTCGATCGTCGCCACCACCGACCCGTCCGCTGTCGTGTCGATCTTCCGCAGCATCGCGGCCCCGCAACGCCTGTCGCGACTGGTGGAAGGTGAAAGCCTGTTGAACGATGCGGCCGCCATCGCCTTGTTTGGCTTCTTCCTGACCTTTGTCATGCAAGGTGTGCCGAACCCGACCCTGAGGGAAGGGCTGGTCGGGTTTCCGATCCAGATCCTTGGCGGTGTCGCCTCAGGCTGGTTCCTTGGACGGCTCTGCCTGTCGGTGCTGGGCTGGCTGGGGCGCTATCCGCTGGCCCAGGTGTCGCTGAGCGTGGCGCTGCCCTATTCCGCCTATCTTTTTGCAGATCAGGTCTTGGGCGTATCGGGCGTGATCGCCGTAGTGATGGCGGGCATGACGCTAAATTATCTTGGGCCCGGCCGGATGTCGCCAACCAACTGGACCAACCTGCGCGAAGTCTGGGACGTCCTGGCGCATTGGTCCGGGGCGCTGATCTTCCTTTTGGCTGCCTTTCTGGTGCCGCGCCTTTTGACGGACCTTCAGCCTTACGATCTTTTGCTGATCGCCGTGGTGGTCGTCGCCGCAACTGCGGCGCGGCTTTTCATCCTGTCTGTCGTGTTGCCCCTTCTGACCGCATTGCGGCTGTCACCGCGCGTGGACCAACCTTATCGCGTGGCAATCCTTTGGGGCGGCTTGCGGGGCGCGGTCACGCTGGCCCTGGCGCTGGCAGTGTCAGAAAACGTGCTCGTCCCAGAGGCCGTGAAACGTGAGGTCGGCATCCTGGCCACCGGCTTCACGCTGTTCACACTACTGGTCCAGGGCACGACGCTGCGCTGGGTCATTTCACTTTTGGGATTGGACAAGCTGGCCCCGCTTGACCGCGCGCTGTCGAACCAGGTGATCGCCGTCGCGTTGCAGAACGTCCGCGAAGAGGTGGCCGAGACCGCGCGCAACCATGAGCTGACCCATGACATCGTCCGGTCCGAGGCAAAGCGGTTTGCCGCCCGCCTCGACACCGCGATGCAGAGGGCCGAAGCTGCGGATGACATTGCAGACAAGGATCGCATCACGCTGGGGCTTGTCGCCCTTGCCGGACGCGAACGCGACATGATCCTTGAGGCGTTTCGCGAACAGCTGATCTCTACCCGCCTGGCCGAGCAGATGCTGTCGGACGCCGACCGCCTGATCGAACGCACCGCGCGGGCGGACGGGACGAGTATCGTGCCGCGGGCCGTCTTAGCCTGGCCGAAGGGCGCGAGTACCGCTTTGCCACCATGTTGCACAACCGGCTGCGGTTGTCCGGCATGCTGGCCAGTCTGACCGCCGACCGGTTCGAGATCCTGTTGAACCTGCGGCTGATCCTGCGCGATCTGCACAGCTACATTGACACGAAGATCCGGCGGATCCACGGGCGCCGGGTGGCAGACCTTTTGCATGAGCTGTTGCGCCGCCGCGAAGCCAGCATTGAGGCCGCCCTTGACGGCCTGCGCCTGCAATACCCCGGCTATGCCGAAGAGATTGAGCGACGCTTCCTGCGCCGCACCTCGCTGCGACTGGAAGAGCGTGAGTATGATGTCCTGTTGGCAGATGGGATCATTGGCAATGAACTGCATACGACGCTGAAACAGGAACTCTCGGTCAAGCGGAGGGCGGCTGAAAGCCGGCCGCCACTGGATCTTGCGGTGCAGAAGGCAGAATTGGTGCGGCAGTTTCCGTTGTTCAGCGAGATGGACGACGAAAGCCGCAAGCAGCTCGCCACGGCGCTGCGCACACGCTATGTCCGGCCCGGCGACATTCTTTTGCGCAAGGGCGACCTGCCGCGCGAAGTCAGCTTCATCGCATCAGGTGCGGTTGACATTGAAACGGCCGGGCAGCGGTTTCGCTTGGGACGGGGTGAGATGTTCGGCCAGCTGTCCCTGCTAAGCCGCCAGACGCGACGGACGCAGGCGACAGCCATCAGCCACACCACCCTCTTGGTCCTTGATGAAGCCCGGTTCCGAAAACTGCTGAAACGAAATCAGGATGTGCGCTCCGCCGTGCTTGAAAGCGCCGAACGGCGTGGGCTTGATGCAGCGGCGTTGCAGCTGTGATGCACGGTTGGTGCGGCTTTGGCGTGTTGGTTTGCGGCTATCCTGACCATGCCGGTGACGCACAGCGCTGCAGCCGTCGCGTTGGGCAAGCTGTCCCGCCCGGTCGCCTGAAAAGGCGTGTTGGCAGGGGTGCCGCCATGACAGCGGCACCCCAGTCTTTTGTCTGGCTTACTTGCCCCAGATCGCAGCATAGGCCTCACGGTAGCCGTTGTCCGGGTCGAAGGCATTGCCTTCGATCTTTGCCAGACCTGCTTCCGTCACCAGTGCCGGTGCCGTGATGTAGCCCGAGCAAGCCTCGCCCGAGATGGCGCGGTTCAACTCATCCACCAACTGCCAGCCTTGCAGGTTCAGCGGTTCAGCGACGGTTACAGCCTGATACTGCCCGGTGCGGATCCGCTGGAAGGCAGCTTCCGAGCCGTCCCCGGCCGATCCGGCCTTCGGGCTGCCCTTCCCGTCGATCCCGGCAGCGGCAAGCGACGGCCCCATGAAGTCAAAGTAAAGGTCGTTGATTGCCAGCGAGTGGGTCCAGGCCGCGCCATGCGTTTGCAAAAGCGTGGTGGTCAGCGGGCCCATGCGGGTGGACGTCTCGGCGATGGGCGTGTCGACATATTCCAGCACCGTACCGCCCGCAGCCTCAATGGCGGCCTTCATCCGGTCGGCCTTGTCGATGGCGATCTGATAGGTCGAGTCGGTGAAGATGACCACACCCGGCTTGCCGCCGGCATCATCCAGCGCCCATTGCGCCGCGACGTCGGACACCTGCATCGCATCGGTCGACACGTTGGCGAAGATGCCGCCCGGCGCGTCACATCCGATCTTGGGGCCCGAGTGCCAGGAGACCATCGGGATGCCAGCCGCCGTCACGCCCTCAAGGGCGGCTTGCTGTTCAGCCGCGTCAAAGCCGTTGATGACAATTCCATCCGGATTCAACGCCAGCGCCTGCCCCACGGCGGCCGACCGGCTTTGTACCGATCCGGCACCGTCCAGCACTTTCACTTCCCAGCCGATCTTGGCTGCAGCCTCTTCAATGCCGGTGGTGACACCAAGGATGCCGCCGTTCTTCATGTCACCGGCAAGGACCACGATGGTCTTGCCTTCTGCCGCTTTGGGACCCGTCGTCGGGCCGTCAAAGGCCTCTTGCGCGATGGCGCCAAGGCCGGTGGCAGCCAAGATGGTGCCTGCAAGCAGGCCGTTGAGTAGAGTACGCTTCAGCATGTTATCCTCCCGATTTATTGCTGATCATTTAGATTTCGCGCCCTTCTTCCGTTGCGCATAGCCGGCGATGCCGATTGCGATCAGAAGCGTGGTTCCGTTGAACATCGGTTCGACCCAGAAACTGCCGCCGAACTGCTGGATGCCCGAGATGCCGACGGCAAGGATCATCACCCCGACGATCGTGCCCCAGACGTTGACCCGACCCGGCTTGATCGTGGTTGACCCAAGAAATGCACCAACGAGGGCCGGAAGCAGGAACTCCAGGCCCACCGATGCCTGACCGATCCGCAGCTTTGAGGCCAAGAGAACCCCGGCCAGCGCCGTCAGCGCGCCAGAGGCGACGAAGGCCCCGATCACGAATTTCCGGGTCGGAATACCGTTCAGTTCGGCCGCGCGCTGATTGGCACCGATGGCATAAAGATAGCGGCCCGTGGGGGTGTATTCGAGGATCACCCACAGCGCGAGGGTGATCGCCAGCACGTAATAGGCCGTGATCGGCAGACCGAAGACGAAGGTCCCATTGATGGCATAGAACGCGTCCGGCAACGCCCCTACCATCTGCCGCCCGCCGGTATGCCACAGTGCCAGCGCATAAAGGACAGTGCCGGTGCCCAGGGTCGCGATGAAACTGTCAATCCGCGCCACTTCGACCAGAAGGCCGTTCAAGGCGCCGGTAATGACCCCAAGGATCAGCACAATGCCCACAGCCACGGGCCAGGGCAGACCGTAGGTGGTCTGCAGACTGATAGCGAGGATGTGCCAAAGGACGATCCCGTAGCCAACCGTCAGGTCAATGCGACCGGCCACCATCGGGATCATGGCTGCAAGGGCAAGAAGGGCGATGATCGCCTTGTCGCTGAGAATCGAGCGCAGGTTCAGAAGGGTCGGAAACGTGTTCGGCAACAGGATGGAAAACAGCAGGATCAGGCCGAGCATGAGGATGACCAGGCCATAGGTCGGTGCCAGACGCCACGCACGCTGCAGCGGGGTCAGGCCGCGGAGTTCGTCCTTGGTTGGCTCAACTGCGTTCGATTCTATTCCGGGCATGTTGTGCGTCCTCAGGCGGCTTCACCGGCCGATGCGGCCTGGATCAGGGATTCGGTGGAAAGCTCGACACCGGACAGCTCGGCCACGGGCAGGCCCCGGCTGAACACGATCGCACGGTGACAAATCGCGGCGATTTCTTCGAAATCGGTCGAGACGACAAGAACGCCCATCCCGCTTGCCAGCGCTTCATAGAGCAGATGGTAGATTTCGGCCTTGGCCCCCACGTCGACCCCTGCCGTGGGGTCTTCGGTGATCAGCAATCTGCGGCCCGAATCCAGCCAGCGGCCAACGACGACCTTTTGCTGGTTGCCGCCCGAAAGCGCTTCAATCGCCAGGGTCGGATCGTTAGGTGACAGACCGACCCGGCGGCCAATGGCATGGGCAAGTCTTTCCTCGCGCCCGGGCGTCAGGATCGACAGCATGCGCCGCCCTGTCGCCGAAGGGTTCAGGAACGTGTTCTCGCGGATCGCAAGACCGGGCGCCACGCTTTCGCCGATGCGGTCGCGGGCCACCAATCCGATCCCCGACCGCATCGCCGATTGCGCCGAGGCAAGGTCTGGCGTCTGGCCATCCAGCGTGATCTTTCCGGCATGGGGAATTGCGCCGAAAAGTGCGCGGCCGATGTCTTCGTGACCCGCACCCCGCAGTCCGGCCAGCCCAAGAAGTTCTCCGCGCCTGATCTCGAAACTCACGGGGCCGACGGCCGGTGTCGCAAGCCCCTCGACCTTCAGAATGGCCGGGCCGCCCTGCACTTCGGGCCGGGCAATTTCGCGCGCCTTGCGACCGACGATCAGGCTGACCAGTTCCTCAGGCGTCGTATGGCCGATGGGCCGCATGCCAACCATTTGCCCATCGCGAAGCACCGCCACGCGGTCTGCAATGCGGAATATCTCATCCAGCCGATGGCTGACGTAGATCATGCCGACGCCGCGGTCCTTCAAGGGACGCAGCGCCGCGAAAAGCCGTTCGACCTCATCGGCCGGCAGGCTTGCGGTTGGTTCGTCAAGGACCAGATAGTCACTGCTGGCAGCCAGGGCCCGGGCGATGGCCACCAGCGACTTTTGCGTTCGGGTCAGGCTGGACACCCGGGCTGTGGCCGGAAACTCTGCCTCTACCAGTTGCAAGGCGGAATCTGCGCCGCTTCGGTGGCGGCCCAGTCAATCTTGCGGCCTTTGCGAACGTAGCCAAGGGCGAGGGCGATGTTTTCTGCGACGCTCATCCATTCGATCAGGCCGAGGTCCTGGTGGATGAAGGCGACTTTCTGCCCTCCGGCCTTGCCAGCCTCATGGGCATAGGGGACGCCATCAATCTTGACGCCACCTTCGTCTGGACGATGGATGCCGCCAAGGACCTTGATCAGGGTCGACTTCCCCGCGCCGTTTTCACCGAGCAAAGCCAGAATCTCACCCCGGGCAACGGTGAGAGAGACCCCTTTCAGCGCCTGCGTGCCGCCAAATGACTTCACGACGCGGTCGAAGAACAATCCGTCAGACGACGGGTGCATGGCGGATCCTCCCCCCTTTTGCTATCGGCGATGCTCTGATCTTGCGTCAGCTTTACCGATAACGTAGCAAAAGATGGTCCCGGGACTGACGTCTGTCAAGCGAAAAGTTATCGATAACATATCCGGCCGGATCAAGGTGAGCAGAGGATAGAGCGGAGCATGAAAGCCAACCTGGAAGATATTGCCCGCGCAGCTGGCGTATCAAAGATGACCGTCAGTCGTGTCTTGCGGGGCGGGTCCGGGTTCTCGGAAAACACGCGCACCAAGGTTCAGGCGATTGCGGCGACCATGGGCTATATTCCGAACCGCCTTGCGGCGGCATTCGGGTCGGATCAGGCTGGCACGCTGGTCGGGATGTGCGTTCCTAGACTGACATCGGGCCTTTTTGGCCATGTGTTGGAAGGGGTTGACCGCGCCCTGTCCCGTCTTGGCTATCAGCTGATGATTGGCGCCAACAACCACTCGGTCGAGGAAGAAGAAGTATGGGTTCGACAAGTGCTTGCCTGGAGGCCGGCTGGTCTGATCCTGTCCGGTCGCGCGCACACACCCGGGACGGTTGACCTCTTGCGGCAGGCCGCAGCACCTGTGATTGAGATCTGGGATCTGACGACCAGCCCCATCGACATGTCGGTCGGCTTTTCACATTTCGACTGTGGCGCCGAAATGGGGCAATTCCTGCTGCGGCGCGGGCGGCGGCGGGCAGGCTATGTCGGCGCACTGGCCAGGGCTGACGTCATGGGAGCGGCGCGGCTGGACGGATTTGCCGCCACCTTGTCGCGCGCAGGTCATCCCCTTGTCGCCAGCGAGATCCTGCACGACACCCCCGGATTTTACGCCGGGTACTATGGTCTTGAGACCCTGCTTGGGCGAAACGCCGGGTTGGATGTCGTCTATTTTCACAATGACGAAATGGCGATTGGCGGTTTGGCCTATGCCCAAAGTCGGGGCCTTCGCGTGCCCGAAGATATTGGCATTGCCGGTTGGGGCGGAATGGAAGCGGCCTCTATCCTGCCCCGCCGCTTGACCACGACGGTTGTCCCCACCACCGCCATTGGCAAAGCGGCCGCAGAAATGCTGGTCGCTCGGTTGAAAGGCGGGCTGGGTACGGAAGTCACCGTTGTGCCAACGCGGCTTGTGCCTGGCGAAACGGTGTAGCGCTTTCCCGTCCCATGCGCGTGGATTGGCTGAACCTCAGGCCAAGACCGTCTGTGGGCGACGCAAGATGCTCGCGTGCAAATGCGTCCTTAGCAGCCCAAGGCGTATGCCTTAGCCTTTGGTCAGGCATCGGCCCAGGGACCATGCGGCAGATCACGCCCGTCCAACCGCTTGAATCCGTGCAATCCGAAGAAGTCACGTTGGGCCTGGATCATGTTGGCGGTCCCGCGTGCGGTGCGCATCATGTCAAACCAGGCAAGGCCAGACGCCAGGGCCGGGCAGGCCAAGCCATGCAGCGCGCCCGCCGCCACAACCTTGCGCAAGGCCGGAACAGACTTGCGCAAGTGATTGGCAAAGAACGGTGCGAGGATCAGGTTTCTGCCCGCATCTTCAGCCAGGGCTTCAGCCATGTCGTTCAGCATGGCTGACCGGATGATGCATCCCGCCCGCCAGACCCGGGCTATTGCGGGCATGTCGAGGTGCCAGCCGAACTCGGCCCCGGCGGCGGACATCATCGAAAAGCCTTGCGCATAGCAAGGATCTTTCCCGCGATCAACGCATGCTCAAGATCTTCCGTTGAAATATCCATGCCGCCCGCTTCGACTGGCCCGAACACGGCCTGGCCTGCCGCCCTTTCCGCCAGACGCGCCGAGACATTGCGCGCTTGAACCGCGGCCTCGATCACCGGGATTGGTGCTGCGAGGTTCTGGGCTTCGATCACCGTCCAGCGCCCGGTCCCCTTCTGACCGGCCGCATCGAGGATCACATCCAGGAGCGGTCCGTCGGAAACCCGATCATGCGCCTTGGCGACGATGCCGGAAATCTCGACCAGATAGGACCGCAGAACGCCATCGTTCCAACGCGCGAAGGTATCGCCTATGTCAGCCGCAGCCATGTTCAGACCGTCACGCATGACGCCATACACCTCGGCGATCATCTGCATGTCGGCGTATTCTATACCGTTGTGAACGGCTTTCACGAAATGGCCGGCACCTTCGGGCCCCAGATAGGCCGCGCAAGGGGTCCCATCGTCGGATCGCGCGGCAATGGCCAGCAGCATGGGTTCAACGCTGGCCCAGTCCTGAAGCGCGCCGCCCACCATGATCGCGGGGCCGTGGCGGGCGCCCTCCTCACCACCGGACACACCCAGCCCCATGAAATGGAACGGCAGTCCGGCGGCGGTGCGGCGATTGGTGTCGTGGAAATTTGCGTTGCCAGCGTCGATCACAAGGTCGTCCGGGTCAAGGTGCGGGGTCAGGGCGGCAAGCTGGTCATCAACGGCCTGACCGGCGGGAACCATGAGAATGATCGCCCGCGGCGGGGGGATCGCTGCCACCAAGGCCGCAAGCGTTTCCGTCGGGGTGATCATCGCCGCCAGCCCCCCGGCCGTGGCGTGAAAATCGTGCGTCACCTGCACGGTCCGGTTCCAGACCGCGATGGGAAAGCCCTTCTCGGCGATATTCAGCGCCAGGGCTGACCCCATCGTGCCAAGGCCGATCAGTCCGATATGCCGCACGGGTTCTGTCGCGTTCATGGCCATTGCACTCCCCTGCGGTTCAGAATGACCGAGTAGACACTTGTCGTTGCCGTAATGAACAGGCGGTGTTTTGCCCTGCCGCCAAAACAGATGTTCGAGACGAGTTCCGGCACATTTATCTTGCCCATCAGGTGCCCGTCCGGAGCAATACAATGAACGCCATCAGCAGCTGATGACCACAGATTTCCATCGACATCCACCCTGATCCCGTCAGCGCATCCCGGGCTGACCGTGTGGAACAGCCGCCCGTTCACCGGACGGCCGTTCACCATGTCATAGACGCGGATAAGTTGGGGATCATCGCTGAACATGCGTCCGGTATCGGCAACGTAAAGCCTGCTTTCATCCGGGCTGAACGCAAGGCCATTCGGGCAAGCCATGTCGGTGACCATGGCCTCGATATGGCCAGAGGGATCGACCCTGTAGACCTGGCAGGGCAGCTCTACTTCGGACCTGAAACCTTCGTAATCTGTCATGATCCCGTAATGCGGATCGCTGAACCAGATCCCGCCATCCCGCGCAACGATCACATCGTTGGGGCTGTTCAGCGGCTTGCCTTCGAACTTGTCCGCGATGATGGCAATTGAGCCATCCCAGTCCGTCCGGGTGACGCGGCGGGTTCCGTGTTCGCAACTGACCAGCCGCCCCTGCCAGTCACGGGTATGGCCGTTGGTGTAGTTGGACGGGTTGCGAAACGTGGTCACACCGTCTTCTGTCCAGCGCAGGATGCGGTTGTTCGGGATGTCGGAAAACAAAAGGCACTGTTGATCGCCGAACCAGACCGGTCCCTCGACCCAGTCAAAGCCCGTCGCAAGCCGCTTTACGGGGGCGTTTCCAAGAACATAGGCACCAAAAGCCGGATCATGGATTTCGAAGAATGACATGACAGAGGCCTCCATTTCGATTAATTGTTATCGTTACCATCCACTGGCGTCAAACCGAAAGGCCCACGCATGCAGATCACCGCTCCGACCGAGCGACTGACCGATTCAGCCCTGATCGCCATGTTGCACGCGGCAGTGGACAAGGCGCAAGCCATGGGTCAGCCGCAATGCATTGTGATCGTCGATCCGTCTGCGGTCGATCTTGCGGTGTTCCGGATGGCGGGGGCCAAGGTCCTGTCGTTGCGGTCAGCCCGGGCCAAGGCGCAGACGGCGGCCTCGACCGGCAAACCTTCGGATGCGGTGCCTGAAGCGGTCCGTCCCGCCATCGCCAGTGCGACCGGTGGCGCGATGACCGGGTTGGCAGGCGGGCTGCCGATCTGGCGGAACGGTATTCTCCTGGGCGGAATCGGGATCGGGTCAGGCAGCGGCGCGCAGGACGTCGAGGTGGCACTTGCGGCCTTGGGCGCGATTGGCGCCACGCCAGCACCTTAGCCAGAAAACACAATCTGCGCCTTCATCGCCTGAGACCGGTCACTGGCCAGACGGAAGGCCGTTTCCGCCTGATCAAGGCTTACGGTATGGGTGATCAAGGGCCTGACGTCGATCAGCCGCTTTTGCATCAGCCCGACCCCAACCGCAAACTCCGGGTGGAACCGGAAGGATCCGCGCAGCTCAAGCTCTTTGGCGGTGATCGCCATCATCGGTAGGGTCATGTCACCGCCAAGACCAAGCTGCAGGATGATCCCGCGCGGACGCAAGGCGGCGATGCCGCCCGCCAGCGCGGCGGCAACGCCCGTGCATTCGTAGAGGACGTCGAAATGGCCCTTGTCTGCACCGTAAGCGGCCAGCGCCTCAGGTTCGGCCCCGGTGTTGATCACCCGGTCCGCCCCCACTTGCGCGCAAGCGATAGCGTAAAATCAGACAGGTCGGTTGCCACGATTTCGGCCGCACCGGCCCGCCGCGCGGCAAGAATAGACAGCACGCCAATCGGACCGCAGCCGGTCACCAGCACCCGCTTGCCCAGCATTCCACCGGCGCGGCTGGTTGCGTGCAAGGTGACGGCCAGGGGTTCGGCCATCGCCGCCTCACCCGGCGTCAGACCGGTTGCATCAACGCACTGGCTGGCATTGGCCACCAGCACCTCGCGGAATGCGCCCTGGATATGCGGGAAGGGCATGGCCGAGCCGTAGAACCGCATGTTCAGGCACTGGTTCGGCATACCTTCCAGACAGAATTTGCAGGCGCCGCAGGGTCGGCTGGGCGACACGGCGACCAATTGGCCTTTGGTGAAACCACTGTCCCCCGCGTCTTCGACGAAGGCCGAGACCTCATGCCCAAGGATCATCGGCTCGCGCAGCCGCACCGCCCCAAAGCCGCCGTGGTTGTAGTAATGGAGGTCCGACCCGCAGACCCCCCCGGTGGCCAGCCGTAGCCGGACCTGCCCCGGGCCTGCGGCCTCATCCGTGCGGTCCTCGACCCGCAGGTCATGCGCGGCGTGAATGACGATTGCACGCATCACGCCACCGGCGTCAGCAAGGGTTGACCTGCGAAATGCGCGGTCAGGTTGTCGCGCACCAGCTTGCCCATCGCTTGCCGCGTCTCAAAGGTGCCGCTGGCGTGGTGGGGTTGCAAAAGCACGCTTCGGCGCAGTCAGGAAGCGCGGGTTCAGCCGCGGCTCACCCTCGAACACGTCCAGCGCGGCACCTGCCAGTTGCCCGCTTTCCAGCGCGTCCAGAAGGGCTGCTTCGTCCACGTTCGGCGCGCGCTGATGTTGATCAGCATTCCCTTGGGTCCAAGGGCGGCCAGGACCGCCGCGTTGACGATATGGCGCGTCTCGGGCGTGGCGGACAGAGCGACGACAAGATAATCAACCTGCACCGCCAGCGTCACGGGATCAGCGACATAGGTCCAGCCGGGAGGTGTTTCCTTCGGCGCACGGCCGGAATAACTGATCGCCATGTCAAAGCCTTGCAGCCGTCGGGCGATCGCGGCACCAATCCGACCGAGGCCCAGAATGCCCACCCGCTTGCCCGTGACCTTGCGTTGCAAAGGATAGCCGCCCTTTTCTGCCCAGGCGCCGTGCGTGCCCAAGCCTCGGCCCCGACCACGCCGCGCGACAGGGCCAGAAGCATCGCCACCGCAAGATCGGCGCAATCATCGGTCAGCACGTCCGGCGTGTTGGTCACCCGAATGCCGCGCGCCTTTGCCGCGCCAATATCAACCGCGTCGTAGCCCACGCCATAGACGCTGATCACCTCAAGCTGCGGACAAGCCGCGATCAAGGCGGCATTGGCGCCAAGCTCGCCCCGGGTGGCGATGCCGCGCACCTTTGGGCCAAACTCAGCCAGGAATGCCGCCTTGTCAGGAGCCTCAAAATAGCGGTGCATCTGAAAGGCTGCGTCCAGCGGACCCTGATCCCATTCCGGGTAGGGACCAACTTGGAGAACATGGGGTTTCGACATTGCGGGTCCGTTCCGGGCTTGACTGGTCTTTTACCAGGTCTGTTGACAATGCATGTTAACGATAACATAAACTGGGCACACCCCGCTTGTCGAGTGCGAACTGAAAGGAACCACAGCTTGGGACACCGGCTTTTTGATCTGACAGGCAAGCGGGCGCTGATCACCGGCTCTTCGCAAGGGATCGGCTTCGCTTTGGCTGAGGGGTTGGCCGCAGCAGGCGCGCAGGTCGTGCTGAACGGGCGCGACACGGCAAAGCTTGCCACCGCCGCCGCGCGCATTCCGGGGGCCGAGACTTTAGCCTTTGACGCCACCGACCACAGCGCTGTTCGCGCCGCCGTAGACGCGTTTGAAAGCGCGGGCAAACCCATCGATATCCTGGTGAACAACGCTGGCATGCAGCACCGCGCGCCGTTGGAGGAATTCCCCGCCGAGGCCTTTGAGCGCCTGCTGCAGGCCAACGTCGCCACAGTGTTCCACGTCGGCCAGGCCGTTGCCCGCCACATGATCGCACGGGGGCGCGGCAAAATCATCAACATCGCCTCGGTGCAGACCGCCCTCGCCCGCCCCTCCATCGCGCCTTACACGGCCACCAAGGGCGCGGTCGGCAACCTGACCAAGGGCATGGCGACCGATTGGGCGAAGTACGGCCTTAACTGCAACGCAATCGCGCCGGGCTATTTTGACACACCCCTGAACGCGGCACTTGTGGCTGACCCCACCTTCTCTGCCTGGCTGGAAAAGCGCACCCCCGCCGGCGCTGGGGCCAGGTGGGGGAATTGCAGGGTGCCTGCATCTTCCTTGCCTCGGACGCGGCCAGCTTTGTCAACGGCCATATCCTTTATGTCGATGGCGGCATCACGGCCTCGCTATGACGCTGCGTATCGTGATCATGGGCGTGTCGGGTTGCGGCAAATCCTCGGTCGGTGAGGGGTTGGCTGCCCGCCTTGGTATCCCCTACCGCGATGGCGATGACCTGCACCCCGCCTCCAATGTGGAAAAGATGCGTGACGGAGTGCCCTTGACAGATGACGACCGCTGGCCCTGGCTTGACCGCGTGGCCGAGGTGCTGGCGACTGAGGCCCCGGTGATCGTTGGCTGCTCTGCCCTGCGCCGGGCTTACCGGGACCGTCTGCGCGAAGGGGCGGGCGGGCCGGTGCGGTTCCTGCACCTGACCGGCAGCAAAGACCTGATCGCCGCCCGCATGGCTGCGCGCACCGGGCATTACATGCCGACCAGCCTTCTGGACAGCCAGTTCGCCGCCCTTGAACCCCCGGGACCGGACGAAGCACTTGCCATCGACATCGACCAACCGCTGGAGGCCATCATTGCCGCCGCCGCCAAAGGACTGACGCCATGACCGACACAATCGCCCTGATCGGCGCGGGGGCGATGGGCGGGGCCATCGGCGCGCGTCTGGTGGCCACCGGCACGCGGCTTCAGGTCTTTGACCTTGACCCTGCCAAGCTGGCCCCGCTTGTCGCCGCTGGCGCCACC
>JAAUPC010000356.1 GCA_012036325.1 Paracoccaceae bacterium | reverse complement strand
GGTTGGGGGCTTTCGGCTGGTTGGGGTGGGTGGCAAAACGCCCCAGCGCAACGCTGGCGGGTCGGGGGCGTTCGGCCTGTTAAGTCAGGGGGTTACGGGGGGAAGCTGTGGGCTTTTTTTGGTCTTTCTTCTGTCTTCCTTCCGTCTCTACGCACGCTTGGTGCGGGGGGTGTTAACCATCAGTGGCGAATCGCCTTCCGAGATGCCCCCCACCCCCGGCCCCTTTCCACGGAAGGGGAGGGGACGTGCCTGGGGCTGGCTTCGGTCCGGCTGGCTGGGGTTCGGCCTTGTGGCGAGGGTGGGAGCCTCCGGCGGGGATATTTGGGGACATGAAATGGGTTGGGGAATTGGAGGGGGCGGGGGTGTGGTAGAGTGAGGTGGTGCGGTTGAGGTTTGGTGATTTGGGATGAAGAAGATTCTTGTCAGGGTCGCCTTGGTTGCACTGGCATTCCTGGCGCTTCGCGGATGCTTTGGCACAAGCTGGAACCAGCGGCTGACACTGGTGATCGAGACGCCTCAGGGCGAGGTGAGCGGGAAGTCGGTGACCAAAGTCTCATTCTCTCCAAGAAACAAGATCTTCCTGCGCGACCTTGATAGTTCGACCCTCAGGTTGAGAGGAGAGGCGGCGATGGTTGAGGTTCTGCCCAACCGCTGGCTCTTTGCGCTTCTTCCGGGTCAGGAGACGTTGATCTACTACCATTTGGAAGATCGCCGACCCGATGATCAGATGCCACGCGGGCTGGAAGGGGCCATCTCTTGATCCTTGATCAACGGAACCCCCTAATCCTGAACCCTAATTCTGAAAGCCGCCTCAATTTCGCCCCCCGCTTTCCGATCCTCGTGACCTTTGATGACATCACCAAGCCCGATACTGTCCGGCTGGTGGACCCGGCGGACCTTGACGCGGCCTTTGGCTGTCCACGGACCGAGGGAGTCTCGTTTCCGTGGCGTTCGGCCGGATTGATATGGCGCGTCTGGGTCGAGAGGGAGACGACGCGCTTGTCACGCGAAATGGCAGCGGGACGGGCAGGGCTTGCAGGTCCGGCGGCGGCGGCACTGGAAGAAAACTCCCTTCTGGCGGACGATCATTACTCGGACCGGAAGCAGGATCTAAGGCACAAAGAACTGCGGGAGCTCTTCACGGCAGAGCAGGAACGTCACTGGCAGGCAGCGCGACTGGAGTTGATCAAGGAAATCCCGGGAACCCTGCCAAGCCCGGAAACGCTGTCGGCCCAGGCAGGCGGACCCTGCCATGTCCTGAAGTCAGTGACGGTGCAAGTGACGGATGAGCGGTTGACGGAGGGGCGGGTTGAGGGAGTGTTCCCGTGGCTGGAAGAGGTTGGACGTGAACGGGGCACCCTCATCCCCAACCCGCCACGTTTGAGCACGGACCTGACCAATCCCGATATTCAATTACTTGATTCAAGCGCATTCTCGACAGAGCTGTTCAAGTAGGTTCCGCCCTGCGCCTGTAGACATGTGGAGGAACCCTGATTCACGGCACAACGGTGCGCTGTAGCGCACCCTACGATGTTGGTGCCGTCATCCCTTCGCCGAGAAGTAGTCCGCGATGGTTTTGGCCATGGCCTCGGAAATCCCCTCCACCGCTTGCAAATCCGACAGCCCGCCCGCGCGACGGCCTTGGCGCTGCCGAAGTGCTGCAGGAGGGCGCGTTTTCTTGTGGCTCCGATGCCGGGGATGTCGTCGAGGGGGGTGAGGCTCACGGCCTTCGCCCGTTTGGCGCGGTGGGCGCCGATGGCCCAGCGGTGGGCCTCATCCCGGAGGCGCTGGATGAAGTAGAGGACGGGGTCGTTCCGTTGCAGGGCAAAGGGGCGTTCGCCGGGGCGGTGGAATTCCTCTTTCCCGGCGTCGCGGTCGATGCCTTTGGCGACGCCGACCATGGGGATGTCTTCGACGCCAAGCTCGGACATGATTTCGGCCACGGCGGAGACTTGCCCTGCGCCGCCGTCGATGAGGAGGAGGTCGGGCCACATGTCGGACTTGCGGTCGGGGTCTTCCTTCAAGAGGCGTTCGAAGCGGCGGGTCAGGACTTCCTTCATCATGCCGAAGTCGTCGGAATTCGCCCCGGCCTCGGACTTGATGTTGAACTTGCGGTATTGGCTTTTCAGGAAGCCCTCGGCCCCGGCGACGATCATCCCGCCCACGGCATGTGCTCCTTGGATGTGCGAGTTGTCGTAGACCTCGATCCGCTTAGGCGGGGCGTCGAGGTCGAAGGCTTCGGCGAGGCCGTGGAGGAGCTTGTTCTGCGTCGCGCCCTCGGCCATCCGGCGGGCGAGGCTTTCGCGGGCGTTTCTTGTCGCATTCTCAACCAGTTCGGCCTTTTCGCCGCGTTGGGGAACGGCGAGTTCGACGCGGCGGCCGGCGCGGGCGGACAGGGCATCGGCCACGAGGTCGGGGTTTTCGACCGGGTGCGAGAGGAGGACAAGGCGGGGCGGTTCCTTGTCGTCGTAGAACTGGGTGAGGAAGGCTTCCATGATTTCGGGCTCTTCCGCGCCTGCGCCGGTCTTGGGGTAGAAGTCGCGGTTGCCCCAGCTTTGGTTGGCGCGGATGAAGAAGACCTGGACGCAGGCCTGCCCGTGTTCGAGGTGGAGGGCGACGACGTCCGCCTCGGCCACGCCTTGCGGGTTGATGCCTTGGGTCTGCTGGACCTGGGTGAGCGATTTGATCCGATCGCGGAGGGCGGCGGCGCGTTCGAATTCCATGGCTTCGGAGGCTTCGGTCATCGCTTTCGCGAGGTCGGCCTGGACGGAGGTGGACTTGCCTTCAAGGAAGCGTTTTGCGTCGTCGACGAGGGTGGCGTAGCCCTGAGGGCTGATCTTTTCGACGCAAGGCGCGCTGCACCGCTTTATCTGGTATTGCAGGCAGGGGCGGGTGCGGGATTCGAACATCGAGTCCGAGCAGTTGCGCAGAAGGAAGACCTTTTGCAGCTGGTTGAGGGTGCGGTTGACGGCACCGGCGCTGGCGAAGGGGCCGAAGTAGGCGCCTTTTTCGGACTTCTTGCCCCGGTGCTTCTTGATCTGGGGAAAGGGGTGTTCGGCCGAGATCAGGATGTTCGGGAAAGACTTGTCGTCGCGCAGGAGCACGTTGTAGCGCGGTTTCAGCTGCTTGATCAGGTTCTGTTCCAGAAGCAGCGCCTCAAGTTCCGTCCGTGTGGTCAGGAACATCATCGAGGCGGTTTCATGGATCATCCGGGCGATGCGGCCGGAATGGCCCGAGGGACGGGCGTAGTTACTGACGCGGGCCTTCAGGTTGCGCGCCTTGCCAACATAGAGCACCTCAGACGCCGCGTTCAGCATCCTGTAGACGCCGGGCGAGCCGTCGAGCGTGCGGAGGTAATCCTGGATCACCTCATGCCCGGTGCGGGGCTTTGGTGCGGGGGCGTCATCCATGGCAATCATGCATCGATTCTGTGTCGGGTCTGCAATGAACCACGGGCAGGGGCAAGAGGAAAGCTGTCCACTCTTTCTGGGGATAACTCTGCGGAGAAGATTTCACGAGTGCGAAATTTCCGTTGTTTTCGGCCCGGTTCATTGCGTTGCCTGTTTTTTAGGCGATTTACCAAGCCATTGATTTCATGGGAAACATTTTCCTGCGTCGGGCAAATCCCTGAAAAATCACAGGAATTATGACGGTCGTGTGAACGAAACCCCGAAAGTGGACAACTTTCCGCAATGCTCCGGCGGCAGGCTATTCGACACCAAGGACATCGGGCGTTTGCCAGGCCAGATGCTGACCGCCGTCAATCGCCAGGAACTGGCCTGTGACGGCCGGGCTGTCGAGGAAAAAGCCAAGCGCCGCCGTGATATCCGACGGGTTCGCGCCGCGCCCCCAGCACGG
>JAAUPC010000355.1 GCA_012036325.1 Paracoccaceae bacterium | reverse complement strand
GCCAACGGCGTCCGAAGCGGTCGGTGGGCCTTTGGCGAGCCGCCAGTCTGGGCGCGGGTGTGGTCTAGCGCCGCGCCCGAGTTCGGGGTGCAAAGTGTGCTCGACCGCTTTCAGCAGATCGAGCCCAGCGTGCTGCTCGGCTGCGACGGCTACGTCTACGGCGGCATGCATTTCGATCGCACCGCAGAGCTTCGCACCATCGCCGCAGCATTGCCCCTCGCTACGCGCGCTGTTCGTGACGGGCGACAATCTGCGAAAGGGCGCAGCATTGAACGCTGTTCAGATCGCAGAAGTGCTGCTGGAACAGCGCGCCGGTTAAGCGGGTTTCCGCAGAAACAACATAGAAGGCCCCTGCCCCGCCATGTTTCGGGTGCGACTCGGCATAGCCCGAGACGAGGCGGCGCGCGGGCGGTGATTCCAGCCAGAGCAGGAAGTTGCGGCGCAGGATGCCCTGGCCTTCCTTGCCCTTGCCGGTGATGACGAGAACGAGGCGCAGGCCCGCGCCATGGGCGTTCAGGATGAAGCGGATCAGTTCAGGATGGGCTTCGGCCAAGGTCAGGCCGTGCAGGTCAATCCGGGCTTCGGGTGCCAGTTTGCCGCGGGTCATGCGACCGTGGGTCTTGGCGTCCATCTGCAACGGCGCCTGGCCCAGCGCCTGCGGCAGTGACGGGGCAAGGTCATGGCGTTCGGTCGCGCGGACCTTTTCACCAAGGGTGAAGGCGGGCAGGCGCGGTTTGGCATGGGTCAGGGGTGCCGGGTCCACGGGCGGGGCCTCAACCGCTTTGTGAAAGATCGGATGGTCATGCAAAGGGCGCGCGGTTCTGGCGACGCTGCGCCAGAGATCCTCTTCTTCCGGGCGCAGGGTGCGGCGGCGGCGCATGGGACTTAGCCGCCTTCCAGCATCGCATAGGCCCGGTCGATGGGCAGAAGAAGGACCATGCGGCCCGGATCCTTCACCGTGCCCGCAGCATCGCCTGCCCCGTCACCTGTCCCATAGAAAATGTCGGCGCGTTGCAGGCCCTTGATCGCGCCGCCGGTGTCTTGCGCGATCATCAGGCTGCGGATTGGGCTGCGGCCGTCCTTTTCGATCCAGACCGGGGCACCGAGGGGAGTGAACTTCGGATCAATCGCAACCGAGCGCATCGTCGTGATCGAGCGGCCCATCGCGCCAATCGGCCCATCCTCCGCCGAAAGCGTGCCGATCTTGCGAAAGAAAACATAGGACGGGTTGGTGTGCAAAAGCGCCCGACCGGGGCCGGGGTTGCGCCGGACGTAAGCCGCGATTTCCTGTGCCGACACCTGGTCAATCGTGTGGCTGCCCCGGCGGACCATTTCCTGCCCGATGGAACGATAGGCATGACCGTTCGCCCCGGCATAACCAAGGCGGATCACGGTGCCATCGGTCATGCGGATACGGCCAGAGCCCTGGACCTGCAGGAAATAGGCGTCAATCGGGTCATCCAGCCAGGCGATTTCCAGCCCGCGACCGGCAAGCGCGCCGTTGTCGATGGCGGCGCGGCTGTGAAAGACCGTGCCATCCCTCAGTTCGGGCGGGCGGCGGTAGAGCGGGTATTTGAACCGACCGGTGCGGACGGGGGAGCCGTCAAGCTCAGGCTCAAAATAGCCGGTGAAGAGGGCGGGGGGATCGCCCACCACGACGGGCTTGAAGAACAGCTCAAAGAAGCTGCGGGCCGAGATGTCGTCTTGGGGGACATCGGCGGCCATGGCGCAGATCGGTCGCCAATCGGGGGCGTCGATCAGGTCACAGGTGCGCAGGAAAGCGACCAAGGCCGCGGCATGATTGTCGTCGCGCCAGCCATCCAGAGCTTCAAAATCCAGAAGCTCGGCTTGAGCAGGCGCGGCGGCAGTCACGGCCACCACCAGCGCGAGGATGCGAAACAGGGGGCGCATCCCAAGGCGATCAGTCGCCGGTGGCGACGAGTTGCCAGTTCGGATCATCGCTGCCCATGCGGCGCGCGAAGGTCCAGATGTCGCGCTGGCGCTTGATCTCACGCGGGTTGCCTTCGACGATTTCACCCGCCTTGTTGCGCACGACATAGGTCTGTTCGCCCACGAAACGAACCGAGATTTCGGCCATCTTCGTATCGGGGTTGAAGGTGGCGTCCTGCAGGGCCAGTTCCTTCATGCCGACAAAGGCCGCCTCAACCGTCAGGCCATCCTGTTCACGGGCAGCGATGGCTTCACCAAAGCTGGCTTCGACATCATCGGAAAGGAAGGGGCGGATCGAGTCCAGGTCGCCACGTTCATAGGCCATGAGGATCATCTCATAGGCACCCTTGGCCCCATCGAGGAACGGGGTCACGGTGAACGAGGGTTCGGCCTGCTTCATCGCCATCAGCGCGCGGGCGGCGTCCGAGCCTTCGGCGACGTGGTCGGTGACGTCACGGTCAGCGCCGCCTTCGATCACTTCAAAATCACGGCGCACGCGGGGGCGCACCTCATCCAGCGGGATCGGGGGTTTCTCGAACCCGTCACGCGTGCCCAGAACCGAGCGCAGCTTGAGAATGAGAAAGATCGCGATCCCGGCAAGGACCAGGAGTTGGATCAGGGACCCGTTCATTTTAAACCTCTGACGGCTTGAAGTTCCGATGGGCTTGCGCCCGGTTACCCCTTATGTAGGGTGGGGCTGGATCGAAGTCTACCGCACGACAGCCGGAAAGCCGAAGGGATACGAAGATGTGGGTTTTTCTGGCCATCTTGTCGGTGCCGCTGATTGAAATCGGGCTGTTCGTCACCCTGGGAGGGGCAATCGGGCTGTGGCCCACGTTGGCCTGGGTCATCCTGACGGCGGCTTTGGGAATCCTGGTCCTGAAGGGTGTGGCGATGTATGGCGCGGTCACGCTCAGCCGCGACATGAGTGAATTGCGCGACCCGCTGTCGCCGATTGCGCATCGGGTGATGGTGGTATTGGCGGCGGGTCTCTTGATCCTGCCGGGGTTCTTTACAGACGCGCTGGGGCTGTTGTTGCTGATTCCACCGGTGCGGTTGGTGCTGATCAAGCTGATCGGGCGGCGGCTAGCCAGGACCGGCAACCTGAGCAGTCAGGCCGTCGTGATCGAGGGCGAGTGGGAAGAGGCCGATTGGCAAGACGCAAGCAACGCGCCGGACGGACCGCAAAGCAAGACGATTCCTCCGGTCGGCCCGACACGGCATTGAGGGCGCGGGTTTGACCTGCTAAACACCCGGCAAATTCCTGAAGGAGTGTGCCAGATGGCCGAGGAAACCCAAGCAGGCAACGGAGCCGCCGCTGCTGCAGCACCGCCGCAAATCCGGATGCAAGTGTTGGCGCAATATGTGCGCGACATGTCGTTCGAGAACATGGTGGTGCAAAAGGGGCTGAGCGGCGGCGAAGTCCAGCCCGACATTCAGGTTGCGGTCAGCCTTGATGCGCGCAAGCGGTCGGTTGCCAGCCAGTATGACGTGGTGACCAAGTTCAAGGTCACCTCGCGCAACAAGGTTAACAACGAGACGCTGTTCCTCTTGGAACTGGAATACGGCGGGACTTTCCTGATCGAGGGTGTCGCGGATGACCAATTGCATCCGTTCCTCTTGATCGAATGCCCGCGCCTGCTGTTTCCCTATGTCCGGCGCATCATCTCGGACGTGACGCGCGACGGGGGTTTCCCGCCCTTGAACATCGACCAGGTGGATTTCATGGCGCTGTATCGGCAAGAGCTGGCCCGTCGGGCGCAGGCGCAGGCTGCCGCCCCGACCGATCAGCCCAACTAAGCCTGTTCAGACCCGTTGCACCCAGATGGCCGTATCGCCCAGCTTTGCGACCATCTTTTCATGGGCGGCTTGCTCAGCTTCGGTCAGGCGCGGCGGAAGGGGGGCCGGGCGGGGGCCAGGCCG
>JAAUPC010000354.1 GCA_012036325.1 Paracoccaceae bacterium | reverse complement strand
GGCCGCGGTCGAGGCCGGGCGGCGCGGCCGCCGGGTGCTGGTGATCGATCACGCCAAGGCACCGGGTGAAAAGATCCGCATTTCGGGCGGGGGGCGGTGCAATTTCACCAACCTTGGCGTAGCACCTGACCGATTCCTGTCGCAAAATCCACGCTTTGCGCTGTCAGCACTGAAGCGCTTCACCCAGTGGGATTTCATCGCCCGGATGGATGCAGCCGGGATCAAATGGCACGAAAAGACCCTTGGGCAATTGTTCTGTGACGGCTCGGCGCGCGAAGTGGTGGACATGCTGGTCCAGGACATGAACCGCGCCGGGGTGACGCTTTGGCTGGGCTGCGCCTTGGGTGAGGTGCGGCAGGACGGGGCTGCATTCGTCGTTGAGACGGCCCGAGGGCCGCAAAGGGCCGTGTCGGTCGTGGTGGCGACGGGGGGCAAGTCGATCCCGAAAATGGGGGCGACGGGCTATGGCTATCAGGTGGCGCAGGCTTTCGGGCTGCCGCTGGTCGAGACCCGGCCCGCGCTGGTGCCCCTGACCTTCGCGGAGCAGGAGCTCGCCTGGATGACCCCGCTTGCCGGGGTTGCCGCCCCGGCGCGGGTGGCTTGCGGGCGGCAGAGGTTTGAGGAGGCGGTGCTGTTTACCCACCGGGGGATGTCGGGGCCGGCGGTCCTGCAGATTTCCAGTTACTGGCGAGAGGGGGCGGGGATCGTGCTTGACCTTCTACCCGGCCGGGATGTGGGGGCAGAGCTTCGGGCGGCCAAAGCCTTGCAAGGCAAGGTGGCGTTGCGGACGGTGCTGGGGCGCTGGCTGCCCGAACGGCTGGCCCGGTATCTGGAGGCTGCCTCGGGCGTAACTGGAGCGATGGCGGAGTTGTCGGGAGCCACGCTGGACCGGGTGACGGGTCTGGTGCAGGACTGGCGGCTGGTGCCGGTGGGGTCCGAAGGCTACCGGACGGCCGAGGTGACGCTGGGGGGCGTGGATACAGCGGCTCTGGACGGACGGACCATGGCAGCGAAGGACGTGCCGGGGCTTTATTTCATTGGCGAGGTTGTCGATGTGACGGGCTGGTTGGGGGGCTACAACTTCCAGTGGGCCTGGTCGAGTGGCTGGGCGGCGGGGCAGGTGATCTGACGAATTCTCTGCGAAAATTCGGTGCGAATGGCGCTCGCGCGGTCAGTTTGAACAATGAATTTTCTGCGAAAATTCGGTCTGCGGTCAGACCCGCAAGGGATCAGCCTTGGCCAGCCGGTCAAAGGCCATCAGGCTGGCAACCAGTGCCGGCATCTGGGAAAGGGGGATCATGTTCGGCCCGTCCGACGGCGCGGTGTCGGGGGCTTCATGCGTTTCGATGAAGACCCCGGCGATCCCCAAGGACACGGCCGCGCGGGCCATGACCGGCGCAAATTCGCGTTGGCCGCCCGAGGAGTTGCCCTGACCGCCGGGCTGTTGCACCGAGTGGGTGGCGTCCATGATGACCGGGTATCCGGTGCGCGCGAGAATCGGAAGGCTGCGCATGTCAGCCACAAGGGTGTTATAGCCGAAACTCGCACCGCGCTCGGTAAGAAGGATGCGGTCATTGCCGGTGCTGGCCACCTTTTGCGCCACGTTCGCCATATCCCAGGGGGCAAGGAACTGGCCCTTCTTGATGTTCACCACTGCGCCGGTTTCCCCGGCGGCGATCAGAAGGTCGGTCTGGCGGCACAGGAAGGCGGGGATCTGGATCACATCCACCACTGATGCTGCCGCCTCTGCCTGGGAGATGTCATGGACGTCGGTCAGGACCGGCATTCCCATGGCGCGGATGGCCTGCAGGACCTGCAACCCTGCCTCCATCCCCATGCCGCGCTTGCCGGAAAGCGAGGTGCGGTTGGCCTTGTCGTAGCTGGCCTTGAAGACGTATTGCGCGCCGGCAGCGGCGCAAGCCTCAGCCATGGCCCCGGCGATCATCTGGGCGTGGTCCAGGCTTTCCAGCTGGCAGGGGCCCGCAATGACCAGAAGCGGGCGGTCATTGCCGACGGTCAGGCCGCCAATCTTCACGTCAGTCATGCTTTGCGTCGCCTCAGGCAGAGACCTGTTCCCGCAGGATTGCGGCGGTCATCGAGACCATGAGGTAAATGCCAAGGAGGATCAACAGGGTGACCATGGTGTTTTCAAAAGCGCGGGGATAAGCGGCCTCATCCGGGGGGGTGGGGCTGACCGAGATCGACAGGTAGCGGGTCTGGCGGTTCGCCTCGACCCGCGAGGTTTCCATCGATTGCAGGGCCTGGGCCAGGATCACCTGACGGGTCTGCAGATCGGCCTGGGCCACCAGCAAATCGCCCTGCACCTGAGCCAGGCTGGTGCCATCGACGCCGCTTTCGGTCATCCTTCCGCGCAGCGAGGCGATTTCATCTTCCAGCGTGGCGATGCGGCGAATGAGAGGCTCCATCCGCGCGGCATTGGGGTTTTCGTTGGATTGCATCTGGATGAGCGACAGGCGGCTCTGCGTCAGCTCCGTTTCAAGGGTGCCGATCTGTGAGGTGATCAGCGCCACTTCGCTTTCCGAGGACAGGACCTTGAACTTTTCCTGCAGCTCGATCAGGCGGCGCTGCGAGGCGGCAAGATTGGACTGCGCTTCATCATAGCCGCTTTGCGCATCCTTCATCTGGTCGGCGCGCAGGCGTTGGGTCAGATGGTCAACCTGTTCTTCAGCATAGGAAATCAGCTGCGTGGCCCAGGCTGCAGCGATAGCGGGGTCGGCGGCCATCACCTCAAGCCGGATCAGGCCTTCAGAGGGGTCGTAGGAGATACGGACATATTCCCGATAGACGCTGTAGGCTTCTTCCATCGAGGCATCGGGGGCCAGGCGCTGCAGCGGATCGAACACGTCAGATTTGAAATGGTCGCGAAAGCCGATGTCCTGTTCGAGGCGCAGCATCGCATCGCGCGACTGCAGATAGCCCTGCACGGCAATGCTGTCCTGCGAGGTGGCAAGCCCCATCCCGGAAAAGAGCCCGGAAAGCCCGCCACCGCCGCCACCGCCGCTGGGCCCGGCCTGCTGGATGACGAATTCCGACTTCGTGGCGTAGATCGGGGTGGCGACGCGGTAGTAATACCAGCCGGCGAACAGGGTCGGCAGCATGACAAAGACAAAGAGCCGCGCAAACAGCAGGGCAAGCTTGCGGCGGCGGCGGCGGGCAATCTCCAGCTGCATGCGCTGGATTTCGACGGCCTGACTGACCTCAGCCCGCTGTTCGGTCGACGGCGTGGCGATTGGCTTGGTCCGCTGCGGCAATTGCGCCTGATCGCCTGGTAGGCGGGCAAGTGCGCGGCTGGGTTCAGCGCCGGACACGGGGCCGGGGTCTTGCGGGGCTTGGGCGGGGGCGGAAGATCCAGGCAAGACAACCTCAAGCAGGGAAGAGCGGGCGAAAGGGTTGATCCCGACGCGGCGCAGTTGCAGGACGGCATCAAGATCCGACCGGATCGGCAACTTGTGCTGCTGGGCCAGGAGGCGCGCGCGGCGCAGCTGGCGGCCGGTCAGCCCTTCGGCGGCGATGGCGGCCAGGGCCTCGCGGGCCGTGCTCAGCGTGCCCTGCTCTTCGCCGAAGAATTTCCCGGCACTGCCGGCCCCGGCGGCGAGCCGGCGGAACACCAGCACGTCGTACCACGAGGTGTAGTCGAAGTGGCTGGGCAGCTGGTTGTTCAGCAGGTCCGAGACGTGCAGGTCCACGAGTTGCCCGCCCGTCCAGCGCTGCAGCGCGGCCTGAATCTCTGGCGAGCCCACCTCGAACTCGCGCCGCGCGCTGCCCACCCAGAGGAAGCCCTCGCTGGGCAGCGTCTCGGGCAGGCCCGGCAGTTCAACGAACTGCTCGGCCCTGACGTGGAAGATGCGCATCCTGC
>JAAUPC010000007.1 GCA_012036325.1 Paracoccaceae bacterium | reverse complement strand
CCAAAGGCCGATCTCAGGCGCAGAAAGGCTGCCGCGCGGGAAAGCGGGGCTTAGGCGACCTTGAGACATCACATGAAGAATATCCGACAAACCCATGATTTCATCAAGGTCTTCCGAGATCAACAGGACTGCGGCCCCCCGGTCGCGCGCAGCGATCAGCTGACTTTGCACATAGGCGATGGCGCCGATGTCAAGGCCCCGGACGGGCTGGTTGGCCAGAATGATCTGCGGGCCGGGGGCCAGCGCGCGGCCGAGGATCAGCTTTTGCATGTTGCCCCCAGAGAGGAGGCGGATGCGCGTGGCAGGCCCCGGGCAACGCACGTCATAGCTGGCAATGATCCCTTCGGCAAAAGCGCGGGCGGCGGGCCAGTTCATCCAGCCCGCCTTGGAAAAGCGGCTGCGGTAGCCTTCCAGCACGGCGTTTTCTGTCAGGTCGAAATCGGCGATGCTGCCCTGGTGGTGGCGATCCTCGGGGATGCGCCCGATGCCCTGCGCCAAGGCAAGCTGGGGTGACCACTGGGTGACCGGGGTGCCGTTCAACGCCATCGCGCCAGAAGTAGGCTGGGTCAGGCCGGAAAGGAGGTCCGCGAGTGCCACCTGCCCATTGCCGGACACGCCGGCAAGCCCGGTGATCTGACCCGCGCGCAATTCCACCGAGACCGCTTTCAACCCGGGTGCGGGGCCCCGGTCAGGGGTGCTGACCGACTGAAGCTCCAGCAACACCGGGCCTGCGACCCGCGCCTCGGCCTTGGGCAGGGTGACTTCCCCCCCGACCATCATGGCGGCAAGCCGGGCCTTGTCGGTGGCATGGGTGTCCACCTCGCCCACCACACGGCCATGGCGCAGCACAAGGCAGCGGTCGGCGATGGCCATCACCTCATGCAGCTTGTGGCTGATGAAAATGGCCGAGAGGCCAAGCGCGGTGGCTTTCCGCAGGGTGGCAAACAGGGCCTCCGCCTCTTGCGGGGTCAGGACGGCGGTGGGTTCATCCAGGATCAGGATCCGCGCGTCGCGGTAGAGCGCCTTGAGGATTTCCACCCGCTGGCGTTCGCCCACGGTCAGGCGGGCGACTTTGGCCATCGGGTCGACGGCAAGGCCGAAATCGCGGGCGAGGGCCGCAACCTTGGCCCGCGCCGCTGCGAGGCCACGGCCCCGCGACCACAGGCTTTCGCTACCAAGGGCGATGTTGTCCAGCACGGTCAGATTGCCGGCGAGGGTGAAATGCTGGTGAACCATCCCCACCCCCGCCTTCAGCGCCGCGCGGGGCTGGCCGGGTGGCAAGGGCTGGCCAAAAACCTCCACCCCCCCGGAATCGGCCACATAGTGACCGAAAAGGATGTTCATCAGCGTGGTCTTGCCAGCCCCGTTTTCGCCCAGCAGAGCCACCACCTCACCCCGCCGCAGCGTGAGCGATATGGCGTCATTGGCCCGCAAGGCCCCGAAGCTTTTGGTGATGCGGTCAAGGCGGAGGACAACCTCCTCCTGACCTTTGTCTGAGGTCACGACGATTTCGGCTCAGTGTCGTCGATCGCAACGGTGAAGGTCCCGGCGCGTATGGCGGCCTCTTTTTCGGCCACCATGGCCATGACCTCAGCCGGAACCTTGCCTTCGAATGTGCCGAGGGGGGCGAGTGAGCAGCCCCCGGCAATCATCTGGGAATAGGTGCCGTAATTTTCGGCCTTGAAGCTGCCCGCCTGCACCGCGGCGACGGCGGCGTTCAGCGTGGGTTCAAAGTGCCACAGGGCCGAGGTCACGACCGTATCAGGATAATCGGCCTGCGTGTCGATCACGTTGCCGATGGCAAGGACGCCGCGTTCCTTCGCCGCGTCGCTGACGCCGAAGCGTTCCGCGTAGAGCAGGTCCGCGCCGCCGTCGATCATGGCGAAGGCGGTTTCCTTGGCTTTCGGCGGGTCGAACCACGATCCGATGAAGCTGACCTGGAAGGTCGCGTCGGCCTTCACCTCACGCACACCCGCCATGAAGGCATGCATCAGGCGGTTGACCTCGGGGATCGGGAAGCCGCCGACCATCCCGATATTGCCCTTGGTCATGCCGCCCGCGACGATGCCGGAAAGGTAGGCTGCGTCCTGGATGTAGTTGTCGAAGACCGCAAGATTGGGGTTCGCGGCTTCATCCGGCATGAAGGAGGAGCCGAGGAGGAAGGCCACGTCGGGGTATTCGGCGCAAACCTCACGCGCTTCCGCTTCGGCGCCAAAAATCTCACCCACGATCAGCTTTACGCCCGCCTCGCAGTATTCGCGCATGACGCGGGGGTAGTCGGTGTTCGCGACGTTTTCGGTGTAGGTGTAATCGACGGTTCCGGCAGCCTTCAAGGCTTCAGCCGCAATGTGGATGCGGCTGACCCATTGCTGTTCGACCGGCACTGTGTAGATGCCCGCTATCTTGATCGCCTCTTGCGCGCGGGCCGCTTGCGGCAGGTTCGCAGCAACAAGGGCAGCGCTGCCGCCCAGAAGCAGGCCGCGGCGTGAGAGGGTGAAAGTCCCGATGGTCATGTGTTTTGTGTCCCCGTTGTTGAAGTGACGTCTTCTTTTGACCAAACAGTAAAAGCCCAACACGATTCGGCACAAGGAATGGTTCTTCTGACCCAAGTTGATCAGAGATTGCCTGAAACTTGTGCGCCAGCCACCGGCTTTGCAGCCAGCGGGGCAGAGTGAAGCGGCACGCAGCCAGATCATCCGTCCGGAAGTCTGCGTTCGGCAGGGGGGGCAAGCTGACGCATCGGGTTGAATTCCGGCGCTGGCAGAACAATTTTTGAAATCCAAGATGCAAAGGACCGGCATGACGACAAGCTTCACCCCAACGCGCGGCGAAGGTCTGGCCCGCATGCAGGCTTTCGTGCCCGCCATGGGCCTGCGCTATGCCAGCGGCCGCAACTATGACCGGGGTCCGGGGCAACACAAGGCGGTGTCGGTCCTGTCCCCCTGGATTCGCCGCCGCCTGGTGACGGAAGGCGAAGTAGTGGCGGCCGCCCTTGCCGCCCACGGGCCCGAGGCGGCCGAGAAATTCGTGCAAGAAGTGATCTGGCGGACCTATTTCAAGGGCTGGCTGGAGCGTCGTCCCCAGGTCTGGGCCAGCTACCGGCAAGGGTTGGAGGCAGACCTTGCCGCCCTTGACCGCGACCGACGCCTGCGCCGCGATGTCGACCGCGCAATGGACGGGCAAAGCGGCCTTGCCTGCATGGACGCCTGGGCAGAGGAGCTGGTGGAAACCGGCTATCTGCACAACCACGCGCGGATGTGGTTCGCCTCCATCTGGATTTTCACGCTGGGGTTGCCATGGCGACTAGGGGCGGATTTCTTCTACCGGCATCTCCTGGATGGCGATGCGGCGTCCAATACCCTCGGCTGGCGCTGGGTGGCGGGGCTGCACACACGGGGCAAGCCCTACCACGCTCAGGCCTGGAATATCGCCACCTTTACCGGCCAGCGCTTCACCCCGCGCGAAAGCGATCTGGTTGAGGTGACCCAAGGATTGGAGGCGACGGAGCCGGATGGCCTGCCGCCCTTACAACCCCTGCGCAGCTTTCGCGCGCCGGAGGCCGGGCGACCGACGGCGCTCCTCCTGACGGACGAGGATTGCGGGATCGAAGCGTTCAACCTTGCGGGCCTGACCATCGTCGGCGCGGCCACCTTGACCGCAAGCCATTTGCGGTCGCCGCTGGAGGTGTCAGATAGCGTGACAGCGTTTGAGGCTGGGGCGCTGGCTGATACCGCTGCCCGCGCAGGCTTGACATCGGTCGCCCTGCGGGCCGACCACCCTGAGGTGCTGGCGAAATGGGCCGCCGCAACCGGCGCGACGCAAATCGCGACACCCTATGTCACGCGCGGGCCGCTCAAGGACTGGCTGGACGAGGCCGCGCCCTATCTGGCCGCAAAGGGCATCGTGCTTGCCGAATGGCGGCGGGACTGGGACAGCACGATATGGCCCCATGCCTCGGCCGGGTTTTTCAAGGTCAGACAGCAGATCCCGCAGATCCTGGCAAAGCTGGTGGTACAGTGACCCCGGTGGTGGTGATCGGGGCCGGGATTGCGGGCTTGGCCTGCGCGCGCAAGCTGGCCGATGCCGGGGTTCCCGCGCTGGTTCTGGACAAGGGGCGCGGGATTGGTGGTCGCGTGGCCACGCGTCGGGCCGGGGCTCTGCAGTTCGACCATGGCGCGCAATATGTGACGGCCGAGGGGGCCGGGTTCGCGGCGATGCTTGAGATGTTGTCTCAGGCGGGAGCGGTGGCGTCATGGGCCGATGGCAGTGGCCGCAGCCATTTCGTCGGCACGCCCGGCATGTCTGCCGTGCCGAAAGCGCTGGGCGCAGGGCTTGAGGTGCGGCAGGGCGCTATGGTCACGCGCCTGCAGGCGGTGGCGGGCGGTTGGCAAGTGCGGTTGGGTGACAGTGACCTTGCGGCAGAGCGGGTGGTGATCACGGTCCCCGCGCCGCAGGTGGCGGGGCTTCTGGGGGCCGATCATCCGCTGGTGGCCCCATTGACGGCGGTGCGGATTGCGCCTTGCCTCTCGCTGATGGCTGCCGTGCGTGGCCCTGCGCCTTTCGTTACGCGGAAGGACGCAAGTGACCCCCTGTCCTGGATCGCGCAGGACATGAGCAAGCCTGGCCGCCCCGGCGGGGAGGCGACCACTTGGGTCGCGCAGGCCAGTACCGCGTTCAGCGAGGCGCATCTTGAGAAAACCCCGGCCGAGATAGCGGCGCTGATGCTGCCGCTGCTTCTTGACCGGCTGGGGGCGTCGCCGGACGCCGTAACCCATGCCGAGGCGCATCGCTGGCGCTATGCCCGGGTGATCGCCCCCCTTGGCCAGCCTTTCCTGCGCAGCGCAGATGCCTCGTTGTATCTTGGCGGCGACTGGTGCATCGGCCCAAGGGTTGAGGCCGCTTGGACCAGTGGCACCGCGATTGCTGGGGACCTGTTGGCGCAGAAAGCATGATCGCTGATCCCCGCATTGAAAGGCTTACAAGGTTGGTCCGTGCGGGCCTTCACCCGCCGCCGGGGGCAGGACGGATTGCCCTGGCGCTGGCGATGGGGGTGATCTGTCACGCAGCCTTTGCCGCCGGGGTGCTGGCGATGATCGTGGCGATGTTCTTCGGCCTGAGCGAAAGCCTGGGGACAGTGCCATGGCCCTGGGCCGCCCTCGCCAATGCAGCCCTTATCCTGCAGTTTCCACTGGCCCATTCGGCCTTGCTGACCGGCCCGGCAGCCGGTTCCTTGCCCGCCTTGGGGCGCATGGCGCGACGTTGGCGACGACGACCTACGCGATCGTCGCCTCGCTGCAACTCCTCGCACTTTTTGCGCTTTGGACGCCGTCTGGCATTGTCTGGTGGCGGGCGGAAGGGGCGGTTTTCTGGGCGCTGACAGTGGCTTATAGCGCAAGTTGGTTGGTGCTTCTCAAGGCCAGTTTCGATGCCGGGGCTGAGGTGCAGTCCGGTGCTTTGGGCTGGATGTCGCTGCTGGCCAAGCGCAGGCCAGTATTTCCAGACATGCCGACCCAAGGGCTGTTCCGGCTGATCCGCCAGCCGATCTATGTGGCCTTCAGCCTGACCCTGTGGACAGTCCCGGTCTGGACGCCAGACCAGTTGGCGCTTGCGATCACCCTCACCGCCTATTGCCTTTTGGCCCCCCGCCTGAAGGAACGCCGCTTTGCCGCGCGCTATGGTGAGCGGTTCCAAAGCTACCGCGTCGCCGTCCCCTATGCGCTGCCCCGCCTGACGAAAGACCGTCTGACGAAAGACCGCCATGACCCGCAATGACCTGACGATCTATGACCGCGTGGCCGACCAGTGGTGGTCGGACGATATCCGCTGGGTGCGGACGCTGAAGAACCTGGTCCCCGGCCGGTTGCGCTGGTTTGACCGGCAGATCGACTGGCAGGGGAAGGACGTCCTCGACCTTGGCTGTGCCGGGGGCTTCATGGCCGAGGCGATGGCGAAACGGGGCGCGCGGGTGACAGGCATCGACCCCGCCGCCGCCGCGATTGATGCCGCGCGCATCCACGCCCGCGATGGGGGTCTGGACATCGTCTACCATACCGGGGTGGGTGAGGATCTGCCCTATCCTGCCGCCAGTTTTGACGCAGTGGTCTGCGTTGACGTGCTGGAGCATGTGGCCGATCTGGACAAGGTTCTGGCCGAGGTGACGCGCACTCTGCGCCCCGGGGGCATGTTCCTTTACGACACGATCAACCGGAACCCCTTGGCGACGTTGGCCACGATCACCATGGCAGAAGACGTGCTGCGTCTGCTGCCAAAGGGCACGCATGACCCGGCGATGTTCATCAAGCCGGAGGAGTTGCGCCGCGCGATGGTGCGGGCGGGGCTGAGCCCAGGCAAGATCACCGGCCTTGGTCCGCGGGGGGTGAACCGGCGGGGGGACCTCACCTTTGGCCCCCTGCCGCTGACGGCGGTGCTTTACATGGGCGTGGCGCGCAAGCCCTTGTAATCGCTTATGCAGGCAGGCCCAGCATTGCCCGCGCTTGCGCCGGGGTCGCGACTTTGCGCCCGTATTTGGCGCACAGGTCCACCACGCGCTGCACGAGGGCGGCGTTGGATGGCGCGAGGGTGTTGCGGTCCAGCCGCAGGTTATCCTCCAACCCCGTGCGGGCATGGCCCCCGGCGGCGACGCACCATTCGTTCAGCTCAATCTGATGCGGGCCGATCCCTGCGGCGCACCATTCGGCATCTGGCAGAAGGCGCTGCACGGTGCGGATGTAGTAGTCGAACACGTCCTTGTCGGCAGGCATTGCGTTCTTCACGCCCATCACGAACTGCACGTAAAGGGGGCCACGCAGACGCCCGTCCCGCGCCATGGCGGCGGCCTGGTGGATGTGGCCAAGGTCAAAGGCCTCAATCTCGGGCTTTATGCCGTAGGTCAGCATTTCAGCTGCCAGCCAATCCACAAGGTCTGGCGGGTTCTCATAGACCCGGGTCGGAAAGTTGTTCGACCCCACGGTGAGGGACGCCATGTCGGGCCGCAGGGGCAGCATCCCGCCACGTTCCCGCCCGGCACCCGACCGGCCCCCGGTGGAGAACTGCACGATCAGCCCGGGGCAATGGGCGCGCAACCCCTCTAGCAGCCACGCGAATTTTTCGGGGTCGGAGGAGGGGGTCTCATCATCGTTCCTCACATGGCAATGGGCGATGGAGGCGCCTGCCTCAAACGCGGCATGGGTGCTTTCCACCTGTTCCGCAATGGAAATCGGCACCGCCGGGTTATGCGCCTTGCGCGGCAAGGACCCGGTGATGGCGACGCAGATGATGCAGGGTTTCATGCCGGGGCCAGGACGAAATCAAACTCGGTATCGAAGTAGGGGCTAGTGAAGCCTGCGGCCTTGGTTTTGGCGGGGTCAAAGACCGGTTTGAATTCCGCCATCAGGCTTTCCTTGACGCCAAAGACGGCGTCTGAGGCGATGTAGGGGTCATCGGGGTCGAAGATATGGGTGACTAGGCGCGCATGCCCCTCGGCCTCGATGATGAAATGCAGATGCGCGGGGCGGAAGGGGTGGCGGCCAAGCGCGGCCAGCAACTTGCCGACCGGGCCATCGTCGGGGATCGGGTAGAACTTCGGCTTCACCCCCTTGAACCAGTAGCTGCCATCCGCCCCGGTGCGGAACACGCCGCGCAGGTTGAAATCGGGTTGCAGGCCCTTTTGCTGCACGTCGTAAAAGCCTTCGTCATTGGCCTGCCAGACGTCAATCTTGGCCCCGGCAATCGGGTTGCCCTGGGTGTCCAGGATGCGGCCATGGACCAGCATCGGATCCCCCTTCTGGTCCAAGCAGATATCTGCCCCCATCGGCAATTCCGGGGCATCGGCCACATGGAACGGCCCGAGGACCGTGCTTTCCGACGCGCCAGAGGGTTTGCGATTGTTAATCGCATCGACCAGCATCGACACGCCCAAGACATCCGACAGCAAGATAAACTCCTGCCGCCAATCGGTGCAGGTGTGCCCGGTTTCAGTCAGGAACATGATGGCGCGGAACCATTCGGCCTCGGTCGGTTCAATCTCTTTCACCGCTTCGTGCAGCTTTCGGGTGATGACTTCCATCACCTGTTTGAGGCGCGGGTCTTGCGCGGCTGCGTTGCGCGCGGTGACAACCTTGTCGGAAAGGCTTTCGGTGAAATAGCCGCTTTCGCTGGTCATCATTCCCTCACTTGCCAAGGATGGAGGTCAGGACCCGCGCAAGATCGGCGGCGGGGTCTTTCGACAGGCGCGGGCTGCGCCAAGCGACGTGGTGGTCGGGGCGCACCAGAAGGCAGCCGTCATCGGCAATCTCGGACGCGCGGGCCCAGTCGCCGGTGTGGTCAGAGATGGGCTGGCGGGGGCCGATCACATGGGTGCGGAGGATCATGCCGCGCTTGGCGCCCTCAGCCTTGGCCGCCGCAACCCAAGCCTCACCCCCAATCCCGGTCAGAAGCGTGAATTGCCCGCGACCACAGAGGTCGAGGGTGGAGTGCTGCTTGCCATCCGCGCCAAACACCCAGACATGTGGCAGCCGCGCGCCGGGCCAGGTGGTGGGCTGATAGTGCAGCTCCATATCCGCGTTGGGGGCGGGCTGGGGCTGGCCATCGGTCACCACGGCGGAGGAGGTGTAGCGCTGGTTCATCTCGACTCCGTGGCAGTCGAATTCGTATTTCTTGAATGCGATGGCCTTGCGCAAAGCGTCACGCTGCGCGGCACCCGCTTCGGTTGCGTCGCAGCGGGCGGCCATGCTGGCGTGGATCTTGTCGTGATCCATGCCGCCGTCCATCCCCAGCGCCTCGAATATCGGGCCGAATTCGCCGATGGACTGGTTGGCGCGGGTGACGATCTGTTTGGCCACGGGCGCGCGTTCGGGGGAGTAGCTGTCCAGAAGCGCCGGGGTCGCGTGCCCTTTGACCACGGCGGCCAGCTTCCAAGCAAGGTTGAAGCCATCCTGGATGGAGGTGTTGGAGCCAAGCCCGTTTGACGGCGGGTGCCGGTGGGCAGCATCGCCCATGATGAAGACACGGCCCTGCTGCATGTGGGTGGCGTATTGGTTGTTCACCGTCCAGGTGTTGGCGGAAAGCAGCTCAATCTCCAGCTCCGGGTCGCCGACCAGTTGGCGCGCGACCTGGGTCGCCATCGCGGCATCGACCACCGGGGCGGGCTGGTTGATGTCATAGCCCCAGACGATCAGCCATTCGTTCCAAGGCCGGACCATACGGACAAGGCCCATGCCGATGCCGCCCACATTGGCACCGGGTTGCATGACCCAGTAAAGGACGCTTGGCCGATGCGCCACGTAGCGCGACAGGTCCGCGCGGAAGAGGATGTTCATCGACCCGCCGACGCCCATCTTGCCTTCGAACGGCAGGCCGCAATGGTCGGCCACCAGGCTGTTGCCGCCATCCGCGCCAACCAGGAACTTCGACCGGATCACCACATCCTTGCCGGTCAGCCGGTCGCGGGCTGTGGTGGTGACACCATCCCCGTCCTGCACGTGGAACAGGTATTCCATGCTCATCCGGCTTTGCGCGCCGCGGGCGCAGGCGGTCTTGAACAGGATCGGCTCCATGAAGGTTTGCGGCAGGTCGTTCATGCGGGTGGGCGACGACATCTGGTGTTCGGCTTGGCTAAGCGGATGGGTCCCCCAGCTTTTCATGCGGCCAAGCTCTTCCCCCGCCAGGCTTTCGCAGAAGACGTTCTCGCCCATCAGCTCCTGCGGGGCCGCGTGCATGTAGGCTTCGGCCTCAACCTCGGGGCCGAGGTCCCGCAAAACCTCCATCGTGCGCTGGTTGGTGATATGGGCGCGGGGGGTGTGGGCCAGCCAGCGGTAGCGGTTCAGCACCAGGGTTTCGACCCCGTAGGACGCAAGCAAGGCCGCCGTGGCGCTGCCCGCAGGGCCGGTGCCGATGATAAGGATATCTGTCGTGATGTCAGCCATGTGGCGTTCCTTCGGATGTCAGGTTTAGGCGGCGCTGAACCGGAAACAGCGCAATTCCAGTACGGTCGGCGATCAGGCCCCAAAGCCCCCGCGGGCGAACAGCATGACGGCAATGGCGATCAGCCCAAGTGCCAGAAGATACCAGCTGCCATAGTCGGAAAACGCGGTCTGCAGGCCCCAGAAGACGAGGACGCCAAGGATCGGCCCCTCCAGCCTGCCGATCCCGCCGATGACCACGATGAAGATGACGTAAGCCGTCCAGCTGGTGACGCTGAACGCTGCATCGGGGGAAATGCGGGCGGTCTGCATGTAGATCAGCGCGCCCACAAGGCCGGTCATTGCTGCGGCGGCCAGAAAGACCAGCCACTTCAGCCGCCCGGCATCCACGCCCACAGACCGCGCGGCATTGTCGTTGTCGCGCAGAGCGGCCAGCGCCAGGCCATTGCGAGAGCGAAGGAGGGCATAGATCGCGGCCATCGTGCCCACGGCCAGCGCCAGCGCCAGCCAATAGGCAAGCACATCGCGGGCGGCCGCATCACGCAGGTCGAAAAGGTTGGCGATGGTGGCGACGCCGATGATGTCCGCCGTCGCCTCACGTGGCAAGGATGTGCCGGTACCACCGCCGAGGGTTTTCCATTGGGCGATGATCAGCCGCGTCACCTCGGCTATGACCCAAGTGCCGATGGCGAAATAGGCCCCCTGCAGACGGAAGGCGAAGAAGGCCATCGGGATCGCCAGAAGGAAGGCCGCGATCCCGCCCAGAAGGATGGCAAACACCGGGTCCCAACCCAACAGGATGACGCCCGCGAACATCGCATAGGCGCCGATCCCGACAAAGGCCTGCTGGCCCACGCTGACCATCCCGCCGTAGCCCGCGATCAGGTTCCACAGCTGGGCAAGCGTCAGCATGGTCAGGATGAAGAACAGATCCTGAATCAAGCTGCGGGAGGCGAAGGCGGGCAGGATGAGCCCAAGGCCGATCAGCCCAAGGGCCACAGAGCCTGCCACGGTGCTGGCGCGGGTACGGGTAGTGACGGTGACTTGCATGGCGTGCTTCATCAATCCACCGCCCGGGGGAACAGGCCCCGCGGCCGCACAAGGAGAACCGCCAGAAACGCCAGGTGCCCGGCCAGGATCTGCCATTCCGGGTTGATCTGCGCGCCGACCGTCTGCGCCACCCCGATGATCGCGCCCCCGATCAGCGTGCCCCAAAGCGAGCCAAGGCGCCGATGATCACCGCCTCAAAGGCAAAGATCAGGCGGGCGGGGCCGATGGAGGGGTCAAAGTTCGACCGCATGCCCAGATAGAGGGCGGCGATGGTGACGATGACCATGGCAAGGCCGGTGGCAACCGCAAAGACCGACCTTGGGTTGATGCCCATCAGGCTGGCGGTCACTGGATCATCCGAGGTGGCCCGGAAAGCGCGGCCAAGGGCGGTGCGGTAGAAGATCTGATTGAGGGTGAAGATCACCGCGACGGCGGAGGCGAAGGTCAGAAGCGGCATGATCCCGACCGTGACCAGCCCAAGATCGACCGAGGCGCTTTCCAGGGCCCCCACCCGGATGCGCTGGCTGTCGGCGGAAAAGACCTCCAGCATACCGTTCTGCAGGGCGATGGAGAGGCCGAAGGTCACCAGCAAGGGCGGCAGGATGTCCTTGCCAAGAACGCGGTTGAAGACGAACCATTGCAGCGCCCAGCCGAAGGCAAACAGGGCGGGGGCGGCGATCAGTGCGGAAAGGAAGGGGTTCAGCCCCGTCGCCTCAACCACCACGAGCACCACGAAGGCGGCCAGCACGATCAGATCGCCATGCGCAAGGTTCACCAGCCGCATGATGCCGAAAACCAGGCTGAGGCCGGCGGCAAAGAGGGCGTAAAGCCCGCCGAGAAGAAGGCCCTGCACAAGGGTATCAAGCCAGATCATCGGGCGCCTCGCATATTCCGGCGGGTGTTGAACGGAGCGCTGGCGCGCAAGCCTATGTCTCGCCTCTGGCGCGCAAGCGCGCCAACCGGCTCGGTCGCTGGGGGCATCCTGCCCCCAGACCCCCGGAGAGTATTTGTTGAAAAGAGCAAGGCAGGGGTCATGCAGCATCCCCGAAATAGGCGGCGTGAACGGCGTCTCGGGTGGTACTGGCGGTGGGACCGGTCAGGGTGACGCGGCCTTCCATCAGGCAATAGACCCGGTCAGCCACGGCCAGCGCGCGGGTGATGTCCTGTTCCACGATCACGACCGCCGCCCCGGTTTCGCGTATCCGGGGGAGGGCGGCGTAGATGTCGCGGATCACCACCGGGGCGAGGCCAAGGCTGATCTCGTCACAAAGAAGGAGTTCCGGGTTCGACATCAGCGCCCGGCCGATGGCGACCATCTGCTGCTGGCCACCGGAGAGGGCCGTGGCGGGGGAGAGGCGGCGTTCCTTCAGGATGGGGAAGAGGGCGTAGACGGTTTCCAGAGTCCAGCGCGCGTCGCCGCGGCGGACCTGACCGCCGATCAGGAGGTTTTCTTCTACCGAGAGGGACGGGAAAAGCTTGCGCCCTTCGGGCACCATCGCGATCCCCCGCTGCACGACCGCATCTGCAGGCAAAGTGCCGATGGGCGTGCCCTTGTGGACCACCATCCCCGGCGCGTTACGCAGGACACCGCTGATCGAGCGCAGCAGGGTGGTTTTCCCGGCGCCATTGGCCCCAATGATCGCCACGCATTCGCCGGGGGCGACGGTGATGTCGATCCCGAAGAGGGCCTTGAATTGACCGTATGAGGCGGTGAGGCTATGGGTTTCAAGCATCTACGCCTCCAGCCCCAGATAGATTTCCCGCACCTCGCGGGAGGCCATGATCTCATCCGGCGCGCCGATGCCGATGACCTTCCCGAAGTCTAGGACCAGAAGTTGTTCGACCACCGAATTCAGCGCATGCAGGACATGTTCGATCCAGATGATCGTCGTGCCCTTGGCATGCAGCGCCTTGATCGTGGCCACCAGCGCCTGACATTCGCCTTCGGTCAGACCCCCCGCGATTTCATCGAGGAGGAGGAGGAGGTCCGGCCCCGTCGCCATTGCCCGCGCCATCTCAAGCCGCTTCCGATCCAGAAGCGACAGCGACCCGGCAAGGTCATTCGCCCGGCGCAGAAGTTCGGTGTCTTGCAGGATCAGGGCACAGTCCGCCTCAACCTCGCCCTCGTGCTTGCCCTGGCCAAAGGCAGCCGCCGTCAGAAGGTTCTCAAATACCGTCAGCCCCTCGAACGGCTGCGGGATTTGGAAACTGCGGCCCACGCCCATTCTGACACGCGTCATGGCGGGGACGCGCGTGACGTCCTGACCAAGGAAGGTGATCTTCCCGGCATCGGGCAGGAAATTGCCGGTGATCAGGTTGAACAACGTGGACTTCCCCGCCCCGTTCGGGCCGATGATCCCCAGCGCCTGGCCCTTCGGCACGGCAAAGCTGACGTCATCGGTCACCTTTAGGGCGCCGAAGCTTTTCGAGACATTGGTCAGGGTCAGGACATCTGTCATGGCTAAGAAGCGCGGCGGGTCGCCCCCCGAGAGAAATCGGGGGGGCGGGTTCCGTCAGGCCAGAGCCTCCATCGTGCCGCCGGTCGGGATGTTCGGTGCGGTCTGGTTGTCGACGATGACCAGGCCGAAGGTCCCGTCGGCATTGCGACGCCACTGGCCACCGACCAGCGGGGTCTTGCAGACGTTGGCGGCGGCAAAGGGCGGCACGCCCGCCCCGTTCCACGCCACCTTGCCGACCATCGTGTCCATGTCCGTCGCCGCAATCGCCGCTGCCACGCCTTCGGCATCGGTCACGTCCGAGACGCGGCCCATGACGTTCGACGCGACTTCCAACAGCGAATGGACAAAGCCGATCGGCTGGGTCCAGGGGCGGCTGGTCTTGGCGGTGTAGTCGGCCGCAAGATCCGCTGCCGACTGCCCGGTGAGCGAGGAGGTGAAGGGGTGGGTGTTGGACCACCAGACCTCGGACGAGAGGTTATGCCCAGCCTCGCCCAAAGCCTCAACCGACTGCGGGAAGAGGATGGCCTTGGCCACGGTGATGATCTTGGGGTTGAAGCCCTGCTGCAGCGCCTGATTGCGGAAGGTGGTGAAGTCGGGCGGGATCACAACGCCGGTGACGATGTCGCAATTCGCGGCCTTGAAGGCGTTGATCTGGGCGGAAAAATCGTCGTTCAGGTTCTGGTAGCGGCCCGGGTCGTTCAGCATGTAGCCCTGCGCGGCAAAGCCGGGGCCGACACCCACATTCGGGTCACCCCAGGCGTTGCCGTCGCCGTCATTGGGGAAGAGGCCGCCGACCTGCTTGTTGGTTTCGATCTGGTTCCACATGTTCAGGAAGACGGCGATCACGTCCTCAAGCCCCCAGAAATAGTGGAAGGCAAAGTCGAATGGCTTCCACGAGGCGGGGTCACCGGGGTTGCCTTGCTGACCGATGAACCACGGCTGCCAGGGCGCCTTGGTCGAGATGACAGGCATCCCTTCGGCCTCACAGGTGGTGGCGACGGGGTTGGTGGTCTCAGGCGTCGAGGCGACGATCATCAGGTTGATCTCGTCATCGACGATCAGCTCCTTGGCCACAGCGGCGGCGCGGTTCGGGTCGGACTGGCTGTCCTTGACGATGACCTCAAACGTTCGCCCCGACCTGGGTGCCAAGGAAGCTTCGATGTTGTAGGTATCACTTTCGGCAAAGCCTGCCAGCGGCCCGGATTGCGGGCTGACATAGCCGATGCGGATCTTGGCCCCTTGCGCGATGGCGGGGGCAAACAAGCCCGGGGTGGCCATGGCAAGGCCGCTGGCAGCGCCGGAGCGGAGCAGTTTGCGTCTGGTAATCATCTGTCATTCCTCCCTTTTTTTCAGTTCTGTTGGCTTCAGCTGGGGCAATTCCCGTCATAGGCCTGTTGCAGCAGGTTGCGGATGCCGTCGCGGGTGACGGGCCGCGGGTTGGCATAGGGGTTGCGGGTGGCAATCTCCGTGGCGCGGTCAAGGTCAGCCTCAGTCAGGCCAAGGGACTTGAGCGTCAGGGGCGCGTCACAGGATTTGGCAAAGTGCCACAGGCCTTTGGCGGCGGTGCCATGGCCAAAGGCATCGCGGATCGGGTCCAAAAGGCCGTCCACCGCGGCTTCGTTATAGGCGGTGGTGTGGGGCAGAAGGACGGCATGCGTCTCGGCATGCGGCAGGCCGAAGCTGCCGCCGAGGACATGCGCCAGCTTGTGGTGCAGTGCCATGGTGACGTGGCCAAGAGTAGTGGAACACCCCCAGGCGGCATAAAGCGCATCGGCCCGAGCCGCAGCATCCGCAGGGTTCTTGACCAGAACCGGCAGGGCGCGGGCGAAGGCCGTCATCGCATCGCGGCTGAGCGCTTCGGTGATCGGGTGGCGATCTGGGGCATAGAACCCTTCCATCGCATGGGCGATGGCGTTGAGGGCCGAGGTGACGGTGAGGCTGACAGGCAGCGTCAGGGTAAGGTCCACGTCATAGACCACCACTTTGGGCCGGATGCTGGGATCACGGCGGGTGGTTTTCTCGCCCCCCACGGTTTCGCCAAGGATATCCGTCATTTCGGACCCGGCATAGGTGGTGGGGACCACAACCTGATCGGCCCCAGTGCGGGTGGCGATGGCCTTGCCAAGGCCGGTGGTCGACCCGCCGCCAAGGCTGACCACGCAATCCGCACCCATCGCCCGAAAAGCCGCGACAGCAGAGTCCGTCACCTCAACCGGGGTATGCATCGTGGCCCCGGCAAAGACGCCCGCCGCCCGCGTTCCAAGGGCTGCGGCCAGAGCCTGAGCCTGGGTTTCTTGCTGCGGAGTGCTTAGCACCAGCGCGCGGGAGTGGCCGAGGCGCGCTACCTCATTGGGCACCTGCGCCAGCGTGCCGTGGCCAAAGACCACGCGGGTGGCAAGACCGGGGAAGGTGAAGGGGCCGGTCATCTGGCACCCCCGAAGGCTGGGGCGCGACCGGCGGCAAGGTCGGAAAGGATGCAGTCCAGCATGGCGATTTCGGGGGCAGAGACTTCATGCGGACGATCCGGAAACACGTCCATCCGCAGGTTGGCACCACTTGCGCCCAGTTCGACTGCGGCCTGCGCAAAGGCGGGCAGGGGGATCCACGGATCTTCGCGCCCCGCAGAAAGATAGACTGGCAACCCAGGTCGCAGCATGGACGGGCGATCATCCTCCGCCACGCCGACGCGGCAGCCAGTCAGCGCCACCACGGCGTCGGGGGTGGCTTTCCCGGTAAACGCATGTTCAAGCGCAAGGCAGGCCCCTTGGCTGAAGCCCGCCAGAACCACCGGCGCGCCGGGAACCTGATCCCGCAAACTTTCCACCAAGCTCGCCAAATGCTGAAGGGACGTGCCAAGTTCCGCCCAGGTCTTGGCGCACAAGGGATCAATCGCCAGCGCCGTGTACCAGCACTTTTCGCCCGCGCGGGCAGGGCAAAGGCCACGTCGGGTGTCGACAGATGACGGACGACCGCCGTCTCCATCGCCTCGGGCGACTGGTTGCGACCGTGGGCAAGGATGCAAAGCACCCTTGCCCGGTCCGCCATCACGCCCGCGCGCTGGATGTCGACGATTCCCGGCATCAGAAGTTCGCAGGCTCCAACCCGGCGACCAGTTCGGCGCGGCGGTCTTCGAACCATGGCGGGAAGACCAGCGACTGGCCAATGGCATCAGCGGGTTCGTCCTTGGCCCAGCCTTCCGGCACTGTCCAGGCAAGCTCGAACAGCGCCCCACCGGGCGACCGCATGTACATCGACTTGAAGTAGTTGCGGTCCTTCTGTTCGCTGACATCGGTGTAGCCCATGCCTTCCAGCCGGGCCTTCAGCGCGATCTGGTTCTCTTCCGTGCCGGTGTTGAACGCCAGGTGATGGACCGTGCCGCCTGCCAGCGTCCAGGTGCCTTGCGGGCCCTTGTCAACCACAAGCTCGATCACCGAATGGAGGCCGTTGTTTTCCGGAATGACCCAAAGGCTGCCGTTGTCATCCGTCGCCTCTCGCCGGAACTGCATGCCGATGTCGAGGAATTCCTCCATCGCACTCGCATCCATCACAGCGACCGTGCCGCCGAAGATGCCGCGGATGCCATGCGCCTCGCCAATGCCCTCGGCGGCGTTGGTGATGGGCGCGCGCGTGTCGCCGGGGTTTTCCACCAGTTCATGCGGGATGCCGCAGGGATGGGCAAAGATCACCCGGGTCAGGCCGAAACGGTCGCCCATCGTGGCAGGCACGCCCATCCGGTTAAGCCGGTCCAGCCAGAAGCTGGCCGACCCCATCGGGATCGCCTGCATGATGGTGCGGGTCTGGTTGCTGCCGCGCCGGCCATAGATGCCGGGCTTCTTGAACGGGAAGGTGGTGATGATGGTCGAGGCATCGCCATTGGGCGAGCCGTAGTAGAGGTGATAGACCGGCAAGGTGCCGTCAAAGAGCACCGTGCGCTTGACCGAATGCAGGCCCAGCGTCTTAGTGTAAAAGTCGAAATCTTCCTGCACGCCATGCGTGCTCATCGTCAGATGGTGGTAGCCTGAGACTAGGGCCATGGGGTCATCCTCTCTGGAGATGTGAGGTTTGGGGAAAGGCTTCCGGCAGAAGGACAAGCGCCACTTCCAGCGAATGGCCAGACGGCCCCGGCTGAAAGGTGCCGATTAGGCCGGGCTTGACGGCTGACAACGCGTCACGGTCGATGGCGCGGTCACTGCCGTCAAAGATCGCTGTCACCAACCGCTGATGGCCCGGGGCCGTCACGGCAAAATGCCAGATGCGCCGGGCGGTCCAGCGACAGGCCCAGCCGCCGGCGCCAGGCGCCCTACCGGGCCGTCGTCGGGCAAGGAATAGCCGCCGGGACGGACCGTACGGAAAGCGAAGCCACCGTCGGCATCGGTCACGAACCTGCCGCGGAGGTTGTGTTCAGGCTGGCCATCGGGGTCCTGGTTTTCATAACGCCCCTCGCCATTGGCATGCCAGACGTCCACTTCAGCGCCGCCCAGTGCCTGGCCGCTGGTCGAGGTGACGCGCCCGGTCACGGCCAAGGGCTGGCCCACACCGTCGCGGCTGATGGTTGCACCATGCGGCAGGCGGGGGGCATCGGGCCGGTAGAACGGCCCGGCCAAAGTTGAAGGCGTGGCCCGCGGATCGTGGCGGGCGCTACAACCTGCCACATGATCGGAAAAGCCGAAGACATCGGCCAGAAGCACCCATTCCTGCCGCCGTGCATCGGTGGCATAGCCGACATCGGTCAGGAACTGCAAAAGCTGCTCGAACTCGGCCTCGGTCGGTTTCAGGTCTTCCAGCACGGTGAAGGCATGGCCCAGAATCATGCCGACGGCCAGGCTTAGCCGGTCGGGACCAGCGGACTGCAGCCGTGCCCGCAACTCTGCGGCAACCCTGCTTTCACTGCCAATGGCTGGCCGTCCGTCCATTCCTGATCTCCCCTCGGTGACCACAGGTTAGGCGGCAGGGGCGGCACGATTGATAAGTTTCCTGCTGGTCTATATACCACTTTGTTATGAAGTTGAGCGAAACACACCTCATCCAGCTTGCCGCCGTCGTCGACGCAGGCAGCGTCAGCAAGGGGGCCGAGGCGCTGGGTCTGGCGCAGCCCGCCGTCTCACGCTCGCTTGCGCAGCTGGAGGCGCGGGTGGGAAAGCCCCTCTTCCTGCGGGGCCACCGGCCCTTGCAAGCCACCCAGCTTGGCATCCAGCTTGCGACCCATGGCCGCCGCATCCTGATTGAAAGCCGCCGCGCGGCCGAGGCGGTGCAGAGCCTCCTCCGTGGCACCCGCGGCATGGTGCGGGTCTGCGGCGTGCCCTTCTTCATGGACGCGATGATCAGCCGGATCATCGCCGAGTTTCAGAACAAGCACAGCGATGTCATGGTTGAACAAAGCTATGGCAATCTGGCCGAAGTCAGCGCGGGCCTGCGTGCCGCGCAGTTTGATATCGGGATTGTGCCCCTTGGCACCTCGGGTGAACCGAAAGGCCTGCGGTTCCAACCTATCCTTGCCGCCCGCAACGTCGTCTGCTGCCGCCTTGGCCACCCCCTTATCCGCACCAAGCGCCTCGATCTGGGAGAGTTGGCGCTTTACCCTTGGGTCGCGCCCCTGCCGGGGTCACCGCTTCTGGCCGACCTCTTCGCCATCCGGTCATCGCTTGGCTCGATCGACCTGGACATCCGCTATTCGGGTGGCTCACTCCTTAGCCTCATGAACTATCTGGCCGAAACCGATGCGCTTGCGGTGCTGCCCTTCTCGGTTGCCTTTGCTGAAAGAAAGCAAAGCCGGATCACCGTTCTTCCCGTCGACATTCCCCAACCGCAGCGCAACCTCGGCATCCTGCGGCTGGGCGAGGCTGACCAGAACCCCGCTGCCGCCATCTTCGCCGATTTCGTGGTCGAGGCGTTCGATGCGATGAAACAGCTGATCCAGCGCCACGAAAACGCGGTGGTCTGGCGGCGCTAGATCTGACCGGTTCGCCCTTGACACCCGCAGCGCTTGCCTGTCGGCTGGCCGCAACCGGAGGGGTTGATGCCACCATATGACAACCGCGCCTGGTGGCTTCTGCTGCCCGCCATGCTGCTGCTTGGCGTTGTGGGTGTCCTGCCTTTGCTGGCGGTCATCAACTACGGGTTCCACGACATCTTTACCCTCAGCGATGTGCATTGGGTGGGCGTCGAATGGTTCGCCGATATCCTCGGCTCTGATCGCTTCTGGGCCTCGCTTGGCCGCAGCCTCCTGTTTTCGGCGCTGGTGCTGGCGATCCAAGTGCCCTTGGGCATCGCCGTGGCGCTGGTCCTTCTGACCTGCGGGCGCTGGGCGGTTTGGGGGCTGATGCTGGTCGCCTTGCCGCTGGTGGTGCCGTGGAACATGATCCCGATGCTGTGGCTGGGGCTGATCAACCCCGACACCGGGCTGCTTGGCCCCGGCCTGGCGGCCCTCGGGTTCGACTACAAATTTTCTGGCTGGCACACTTGGGCACTGATCCTGGTGATGAACACTTGGCATTGGCTGGGCCTTGTGGTGGTGCTTGCCTATGCGGGCCTGTCGTCCATACCCCCCGCCTACCGACAAGCGGCCGCCATCGACGGCGCCAGCCGCCTTGCGGTCTTTCGTTTCATCGAACTGCCTCGGATCGCCGGCGCCCTCGCCATCGTGTTCCTTCTGCGCTTTGTCGACAGCTTCATGATCTACACCGAGGCGTTCGGGATCAACGCCGGCGGCCCAAGCGATGCCACCCGCTTTCTGACGGTGGAGTTGGGCGAGGAGATCAAGGGCTTCTCCTACGGCCAGGCCGCCGCCCGTGCGGTCCTTTATTTCCTGATCGTCCTTTGCGTCGTCTGGGCCTTCGTTGTCTCCACAAGGCGGCGCGGGGAATGATGCGCGTCCTTGCCCTTTTGGCTCTGGCCGCCTTCATCCTGTTGCCCTTGGCGCAGGCGATCCTTCTCAGCTTCACGGCCACCCTGGGCGATGAGAGTATTGCGCGCGGCAGCTTCGGTCTGATGAACTATGCCGCAGTCCTTGCGTCGCCGGAGTTGCGGGCGGCAATGCTGAACTCAGCCATCTACGTCCTTCTGAACGTCACACTCTGCATTGCCGTAGCCTTGCCCGCCGCCTATGCCCTCGCGCGCTACAGCTTCATGGGCGACCGGCATTTCCTGCTGGCGATCCTCGTGTTCCGCGTCACCCCGCCGGTCGTCCTGTCCCTGCCGATCTTCATCCTCTTTGCCGAACTTGGGCTGGTCAATTCCCCCGTCGGAATCGCGCTGGTGCATTGCCTCTTCAACCTGCCGGTGGCGATCTGGATCCTGGAAAGCTTCATCCGCGCCGTGCCGCGAACTGGATGAGACCGCGTTCATCGACGGCCACTCTGGCCCTGCCTTCTTCTTTCGCCACCTGATCCCAGCCATCGCGCCGGGGATCGGGGTCGCGGCGTTTTTCTGCTTCATCTTCTCTTGGGTCGAGGTGGTCTTTGCCCGCATCCTGACCGTCACCGGCGGCAAGCCGATCACCATGGCCATTCAGGCGATGTTCACCTTCCAGACGAATATCGGGATGGTGATGGCGATGACCTGCCTGTCGCTTTTGCCCGGGGTGGCGATGATCTGGTTTGTTCGCAACCACCTCGCGCGCGGCTTCACCCTAAGGGCATGACTGCCACGCTGGCAAACCCCGCGCCCGGCGCTATTCTTCCCTGACCATGCTCATCATGACCGACGCCACCATTGCCAACCGGGGCATCCTGCAGACCCAAAGACTGCCGCGTAAATTTCTTGGCCGGGTACAGGTCATCCCGCGCGGTGGCGGGTTTGGCCTCTGGCTGCGGCTTTTGTTCGAAATGGAGTTTCTGCGCTTTATCGTCCCGCTCTTGCCCTTTGTTCTGGTGCCCCTTTATTCACGCGAATGGGCGATGCCAGTCATGCAGGCGCCCCTCGTCATGGTCATCGTCGTGGCCTGGGTTGAGCTGCGGGTCATGCGCCCGACCAAGGCCGCCCGCGAAAGGGGCGTCACCCTCGATGAAGCCGCGCGCAGACTGGATACCCTGACCTTCCGCGCCCGCGCCATCCTGCGCAGCCTGGCCGCCCGGCATAAGCTGACCGAAGGCCAGCTTCATCTTGTGATCGAACAGTCCGAACTTGGCCGCGCGCCCCCCCTGACGCTGGTCTCGGTCCAGACTGACCACCCAGAACCTCGGCTTCTGAAGCTTGACGCCGCAGACCGCGCCACCCTGGGCACGCTCTTTGACAGTGCCTTTGGCGAGCGTGATCTCCTTGCCGTCAATCACCGTGAACATCGCTACCTGCGCAGCATCACCCAAGAGGCGCGCGCCGTCAGCGCCCATGCCCGGCTGGCGGCGGTCCTGGACAAGCGAAAGGCCGCCTCATGACCGTCAACGCCACCACCGTTTCCGCAGGCGAGGCGCTGCGCGTCCTGCAAGCGGCCTGGGACGCCCAGGCCGCTGGTGCCCTTACCTCATCCTGGATGCTGCACGGCCGCCCCGGCGTGGGCAAGACCGAGGTGGTGCAAACCCTCGCCACCCGCATCGGCGCCCAGCTTTATGACCTGCGCCTGACCACGATCGAACCGCAGGATCTGCGCGGGCTCCCGTATTTCGACCATGCCACGGCGAAAACCGTCTGGTACCGCCCCGAAGACCTGCCGGACACCGACGCCCCGGCGATCCTGTTTCTGGACGAACTCACCTCGGCCGCGCCTTCCCTGCAACCCACTGTCTACGGCCTCTTGCAAGAACGCCGTGTCGGGCGGCACGTCCTGCCCGCAAGCGTGATGATCGTTGCCGCGGGCAATCAGGTCGAAGACGGCGCAATCGCCTATGACATGGGCACCGCCCTCAGCGACCGGCTGGTGCATGTGATCGTCCAGGCCTCGGCCGAGGACTGGCTGCAGCACTATGCCCTGCCCGCAGGCATCCACCCCGCTGTCGCAGCCTTCATCCGCACCCGTCCTGACCTGCTGGAGACGACCGAAGACGCCCTGCGCCGGGGCCAGATGATCGCCTGCACCCCGCGCAGCTGGACCCGCGTCAGCAAGATCATGACCGCCGTCCCCGACCGCGCCCTGCGGCAAGTGATGATAGCAGGCACCGTGGGCGCGGCCCCCGCCGCTGAGTTTGCCCTTCTGGCCGATGAGATTGCCGCCACGGTGCAGATCGACCTGATGCTTGCCACCCCCCGCGCTGACCGCGCCGCGCTTTACCCGGCCACGCTCCATGGCCTGACCGCCCTCGTCTATGGCCTGGTCGGCGCGGCCAAGGAACAGACCCTGCCCGCGGCCATTGAAATCCTTGCCGATCTGCGGGGGCAGGGGGGCATGGCGCAGGGCCTGCCCCTTGGCGATCTTGCCACCTTCGGATTTGAGCTTTTGATCAGCCGCGCGCTGGAAAAGGGCTGGGCCGAGGCTTTCGCCACCTCAGACGCCTATGCCGATTACGCCGCCGAGCGGCAGGCCGCAGGCTTGCCGTGACGGCAGAACCGAAGGGAGCGCATACCCGACGCGCCGCCCGCGCGCTGGCCCATCTGGGTGAAGTTGACCCCGCCCTGGCCGTCCTTGGCCTCTGGTGCCGCCACCGCGACGGCGACGGGGCGACGATGACAGCGGGGGAAGTCATCACTTACGGCCCCGACTTCGCCACGCTGGCGCTGCCCGAACAGGTGGGCCTTGTCGCCCATCACATCCTGCATGTGGCCCTGCGCCATTCCCCCCGGATGGCGGGTCTTCGGGAACGGCTTGGTGACAGTTTTGATCCTGCCCTTTACGGCCTTGCCGCCGACGGGATCATCAACGACACGCTGATTTTGGCCGGGCACGCCATCCCGCGCCCCGCCGTCACGCTGACAGACCTCCTCCAGCAGGCGGGCCTACCCGAACCAGTCCCATCGCCGCGCTGGAGCGCTGGGACGCAGACCGCCTTGCCATGGCGCTGCACAGTGACACGGGTCGCGCCAAGCGCCTGAAGGATTGGGCGAAGACGCGTGGCTTTGCCGAAGACCTTGGCGCAGGTGATCCGCAGGATGACGCCAAACCCCAATCCGCCGCCGACTGGCGCAACCAGATGCTGCGGGCGATCGAGGCCGGGCGGAAAGCGGGGCAGGGGATCGGTCGCCTTGGCGCTATCCTTGCCGACCTCGCCCCCGCCGCCACCCCATGGGAAGTGCATTGCGCCGCCTTCTGGCCCTCGCCCTGACAGACC
>JAAUPC010000353.1 GCA_012036325.1 Paracoccaceae bacterium | reverse complement strand
GCAGGCTCTGGTCGACCTGCACGGCGCAGACCCGGTGCGCATTGCGGCGGAGGGCGTGGGTTTCCTCGCCCCGCGCGACACCAATCAGACCGAAGCAGGCCGCCAGAAAACCGACGGGTCGGAGGTCGATCGTGACCTCGACCCGCTGAAGGCCCCGGAAGGGGGAGAACCGGGTCCTTCTTTGTCGTGCCCGCCCTCTGGCTTTCACCAGTTGTCGGGGCCCTTTTCCATGTAGCGCTTCGCCAGAAAGTCGATGAAGGCGCGCACCTTCGGCTGGGTGAACCGGCCCGGCGGGTAGACCGCATAGATGCCAAGGGTTTCCACCGGCAGGCCGGGAATGGCCTCTTCCACCAGACCTTGCCGCATCGAATCGGCGTAAAGGAAGCTGGGAAGATAGGCGATGCCAAGGCCCGAGATGGCCGCATTCAGCAGGGACTGCCCGTCATTCACCGTCAGCCAACCCACCGACCGGACCTGCCGCTTTTCGCCCGAAGGTGCCGTGATCTTCCAGACGTTGCCATTGGCCTGGTTGGAATAGTGCAGCAGTTTATGGTCGTTAAGATCGTCAATCTTCTGCGGCCGGCCGAATTTCTGGAAATACCCCGGCGCGCCGATCATCCGCTTGGTCGTTTCGGTCAGCTTCCTTGCGCGAAGGCTGCTGTCCTCAAGATCGCCGACACGAATCGCCATGTCGAAGCCTTCGCTGATCAGTTCGACGTAGCGGTTGTTCAGGACCATGTTCACGGTGATGTCGGGGTATTCCAGAAGGAAATCCCCCAGGATCGGCGACAGAAGGTTCACCCCGAAATCCGTGGCCACCGAAACCCGCAACAGCCCCGACGGCGCCGACTGCATGGAGGTCACCAGCGCATCCGCTTCACCTGCGTCATTCAGAACCCGGCGGGCGCGGTCGTAATAGGCCAGGCCAATTTCGGTCGGAGAGACGCGTCGGGTCGTGCGGTTCAACAGCCGCGCCCCAAGCCGTGCCTCAAGCGCGGACACATGCTTGGACACCGCCGATTTCGAGATACCCATCTTCTTCGCCGCATCGGTGAAGCCGCCTTGATCCACCACGGTGGCAAAGGCCTCCATCTCGGTCAGTCGATCCATCTTTGCCCTCGTTGTGGCATCACGCACGCCTTTATGACGCTTAGGTGTCGTGGGGAAATCAGGCAGGATGGCGGCAAACGCGCGACCTATCCGGGGTATTGTGTGGGATCGTTCATGGCAGAGAAACGGCTGTCGCCCCCCGCTTTCCCTTGCGGCACCGGCGAAGCCTTGCCTGACCGGCATTGTTGCATGGGCGAAAAAAGGGTCATCGCTGGGCCACCAGCGGAAAGACGTTCCGGAAAAACCCCATTTTGTGCGGTTGACCGTCGCCAAATCGGGGGGTGGGTGATCCTCTCTGGAACATCCTCCCGTCTCTGACCAAGTTGCTGGCAGGGGTGACAGACAGTTGCCCTGCACCTTCGGATAGAAACAGGAGATATCCATGAAACGTTTTGCCCTTGCACTGGCCCCGCTTGCCCTGGCCACCGCCGCCTTCGCCCAGACCGAACTGCCGGACGTGGCTGATACCGATGGCAACGGCACCTGGTCGCTGGTGGAACTTCAGGCGGTCTGGACCGACATGACCGAAGAAGGTTTTGCCGCAGTCGACACCAACACCGACGGTGAGGTCGACACGGTTGAGCTTCAGGCCGCGCTCGACAATGCGGTGCTGACCGTGCCGGTCGCCGGCAACTAAGCCCCGGTCGCTACAGCCGGGCCGCCAGGCGCGCGGCCTGATCAATCGCGCGCTTGGCATCCAGCTCGGCCGCCACATCCGCCCCACCAATCAGATGGTGGGGGATGCCAGCCCGGGTCAGCTCTGCGGACAGCCCTCGCTCCGGTTCTTGCCCGGCGCAGAGCACCACGGCATCAACCGCGAGCAGCTCTGGCCGCTCGCGGTTCGGCCCGTGGCTGATCTGCAGGCCTTCAGCCGTGATACGCTCGTAGTTCACCCCGCCAATCATGCGGACACCCTTCATCGCCAGGCTTGCGCGGTGGATCCAGCCCGTGGTCTTGCCAAGGCCACGCCCAGGCTTTTCCGTCTTGCGCTGCAGAAGATGCACTTCACGCGCTGGGGGATGTGGGGCCGGACCGTCCGGGGCCAAGCCGCCCCGATTGTCCCAAGGCGGCGAGACGCCCCATTCCGCGCGCCAAAGACCCGGGTCCAACGTCGGGCTGGTGCCCTCGTGAACCAGCGTTTCGGCCACGTCAAAGCCAATGCCACCGGCCCCGATGATCGCCACGCGGCGGCCCAGACGCGCGCCTTTCAGCACGTCGATATAGCTGACTACCGGCGCGCCGGGATCGGTTGCGATGCCGGGATCGCGCGGGCTGACGCCGGTGGCCACAATCACCTCGTCAAAACCCTGCAGGTCCGCCACTGTGGCCACGCCCCCCAGTTTCAGCGTGATGTTGGCATGGTCAAGCGACCCGGAGAACCAGTCGACCAGACCATGAAACTCCTCCTTCCCCGGCACCTGTTTCGCCAGGTTCAATTGCCCGCCGACTTGCGCTGCCTTGTCGAACAGGGTCACCTTGTGACCCCGCCGGGCGGCAACGATGGCCGCCATCATGCCCGCAGGTCCGGCCCCCACCACGGCAATGCGCTTCGGCGTGGGCGCGGGGGCATAGGTCAGTTCCGTCTCATGGCAGGCGCGGGGGTTGACCAGACAGCTGGTCAGCTTGCCGCTGAACGTATGGTCCAGACAGGCCTGATTGCAGGCAATGCAGGGCGCGATGTCGCGCGCACGCCCAGCGGCGGCCTTGGCGATGAACGCTTCATCCGCCAACCACGGCCGCGCCATCGACACCATGTCCGCCACCCCGCGCGCCAGCAGGTCTTCGGCCACCTCAGGCGTGTTGATCCGGTTTGAGGTGATGACCGGGATCGTCACCTCAGGGCGCAGCCGGGCCGTCAGGTCGGCAAAGACCGCGCGGGGGACAGAGGTGGCAATGGTCGGCACCCGCGCTTCATGCCAGCCGATGCCGGTGTTCAGGACCGATGCCCCCGCCCCCTCGATCGCGCGGGCCAGCTGCACCACCTCGTCCCAGCTTGACCCGTTTGGCACAAGGTCGATCAACGAGATGCGGTAGATAAGGATCGCCTCGGGTCCCATTGCCTCACGCACGCGCCGCACCACCTCGACCGGCAGGCGCATGCGGTTGGTGTAATCGCCGCCCCAACGGTCGGTGCGGCGGTTGGTGTGGGTGACCAGGAACTGGTTCAGGAAATAGCCTTCTGACCCCATGACCTCGACCCCGTCATACCCCGCTTCACGGGCACGGGTGGCGGCCGTGACGATGTCACTGATCTGCTTTTCGATCCCCTCCTCATCCAGTTCCCGCGGTGGAAAGGGCGAAATTGGGGATTTGACCGCCGAAGGCGCGACGCAATCCTTGGAATAGGCATAACGCCCGGCATGCAGGATCTGCATCACGATATGCCCACCCTCGGCATGGACGGCATCGGTCACCCGGGCATGGTTGGCACTGTCCGTGGCCGAATAAAGCCCGGCCGCGCCAGCAAAAACCCCGCCCTCGCGGTTCGGGGCCATGCCGCCGGTCACGATCAGCGCCACCTCTCCCGCCGCCCGTTCGGAATAGAAGCGCGCCACACGCGACCAGTCGCCGGTCTCCTCCAGCCCGGTATGCATCGATCCCATCAGAACCCGGTTCTTCAACACCGTGAAGCCTAGATCGAGCGGTTCAAGTAGATGCGGATAAAGCGCGTGTGCCAAGGCGAGACCCTCCCGGTTGTCGGCCCGAGGTAAGCCGGTCAGCCGGTCCGAGTCACGCGAAACCCGGCGTCATGGGGGCGGTCATCTTGACCGAAACCGAAGGGGGCATGCGCCGCGTGGGGAAAGGCCGCCGTTGT
>JAAUPC010000352.1 GCA_012036325.1 Paracoccaceae bacterium | reverse complement strand
TGGCCATCGAACAGAACGCCTGGTCGCTGGCCGCCCGCGATGCGCGCTGCGTCGTCGTCGCCACCCGGACTGAAATCGACTGGGCCATGAAGCGCGGGCAGACCGTGGTCTGGGCCCCGTCCAAGCTGGTGCTGGACGCCGTCGATGGCCCCAGGGGCGGCACCCGTCAGCCTTGCCCTCTGGCTGGCCGAGGCAATGTCGGCCACGGCCCTGCTTCTTCACGGCAGCGTTACCGCCCCGGCGGGAAGCCGCGTGCCGGTGAAAAGCCTCTGATCCTTCCCCCTTGCCAAGTTGTCCGGCATCGGACATTTCCTGTGTCATGGAATACTTTAGACCAATCGCGATGACCGATGCCGCGCGGCCCGAAGGCGCTTTCACGCTCGCGGGGGGGTGGTGCTGGTTCACCCAGGTTGAGGTTCTGTCGCGCAACACCGCGCCGCGCCTGATTGCAGCGGCGGATTGCCCGCCAGATGTGCTTGGTCGGCTGACCGCGCCCCGCCCGGACTTTGCCGGTCTTGTGCTGGACCGCCCACGCCTGATGGGCATCCTGAATGTCACGCCTGACAGCTTTTCCGATGGCGGGCGCTACCTGTCACCGAAGTCCGCCCTGATGCAGGGCCGCCAGATCGCCAAGTCGGCCGAGATTGTCGATATCGGTGGCGAAAGCACTCGACCCGGCGCGAGGGAAGTGCCGGTGGCTGAGGAAATCGCCCGCACCGTCCCGGTGATCGAGGCTTTGCGTGCCGGTGGTATGCGCGGTCCGATCTCGATCGACACGCGCAAGGCTTTGGTGGCCGCGGCAGCCTTGCGGGCTGGTGCGACGCTGGTCAACGATGTGTCCGGCCTGGGGTTTGATGATGCCTTGGGGCCCTTGGTGGCCAAGGAAAAGGCGCCCTTGATCCTGATGCATGCGCAAGGCACCCCGGCCACGATGCAGGACTCTCCTTCCTACGCCGATGTGCTCTTGGATGTGTATGATGATCTGGCGGCCTGGCTGGACGGCGCGGTGGAAAAGGGCATCAAGGCAGACCAGATCGTGCTGGATCCCGGCATCGGTTTTGGCAAGACGGCGGCGCATAACCTGGCGCTGATCCGGGGTATTTCGCTTTTCCACGGGCTGGGGTGTCCGATCCTGCTGGGGGCGTCGCGCAAGCGGTTCATTGGCAGTGTGGGTGGCGGCCTTGGCGGCACTGACACGCCCGAGGGGCGGCTGCCCGGGTCGCTTGCCGTTGCGGTGGCGGGCTTTGCCCAAGGGGTGCAGATCACCCGGGTCCATGATGCCGCCGAAACCCGGCAGGCCCTGCGGCTGTGGCAGGCGCTGAACACCAGTCACCTGGAGGGGTTGGCATGACGCGCAAACTTTTCGGCACGGATGGCGTGCGCGGGCGGGCCAACAGCTGGCCGATGACCGCGGATCTTGCGCTGCGGCTGGGGGCAGCGGCGGGGCGGTATTTCCGGCGGGACGGGTCCTCGGCGCACCGGGTGGTGATCGGCAAGGACACGCGGCTGTCGGGCTACATGCTGGAAAACGCCCTGACGGCGGGGCTGACGTCCACGGGGATGAACGTGCTGCTGCTGGGGCCAGTGCCGACCCCGGCCGTGGGGTATCTGACACGGTCGATGCGGGCGGACCTGGGGGTGATGATCTCGCTAGCCACAATCCGCACCAGGACAACGGGATCAAGTTCTTCGGCCCGGACGGGTTCAAACTCTCGGACGCCGCCGAGGCCGAGATTGAGGCGATGGTCGAAGGGGAGATCACCCCCGCCAAGCCCGAAAACATCGGCCGCGCCAAGCGGATCGAGGATGGGCGCGGGCGGTATCAGGAGTTCGTCAAGACGAGCTTTCCGAACGGCCTGCGGCTGGACGGGTTGAAGGTCGTGATCGACTGCGCCAACGGGGCCGCCTACAAAGCCGCGCCCGAGGTGCTGTGGGAGTTGGGGGCCGAGGTGATCCCGGTTGGTGTGGCCCCGAACGGCACCAACATCAACGATCGCTGCGGGTCGACCCATACCGACACGGCGGCGGCGGCGGTCGTGACCCATGGCGCGCATGTGGGGATCAGCCTGGATGGCGATGCCGACCGGGTGATGATCCTGGATGAGGCGGGCCGCCTGGCCGATGGCGACCAGATCATGGCGCTCCTAGCCGCCCGCTGGGCGGAAGAAGGGCGGCTGTCCGGGGGCGCACTGGTCGCGACGGTGATGTCGAACCTGGGCCTTGAACGCTTTCTGAACGCGCGGGGGCTGGGGCTGGTGCGAACGGCCGTTGGCGACCGCTATGTGGTGGAGCGGATGCGGGAGGGGGCTTCAACCTGGGGGGCGAACAGTCCGGCCACATCGTGATGACCGACTATGCCACCACCGGCGACGGCTTGATCGCGGGGCTGCAGTTCCTGGCCGAAATGGTCCGCACCGGCCAGCCCGCCAGCACGCTGACCCGCAGCTTCGCGACTGTCCCGCAGCTTTTGAAGAACGTTCGTTTTGCCGAAGGCCGGCGCCCCCTGGAGGCGGCGGCGGTGCAAGCGGTGATAGCCGCGAACGAGGCGCGGATGGCGGGCAAGGGGCGAATCCTGATCCGGAAATCGGGGACGGAACCCCTGATCCGGGTGATGGCGGAATGCGAGGATGAGGGCCTGCTTCTGACCGTCGTCGATGAGATCGTCGGCGCTGTCGAAGCTGCGGTCTGAGGGGCTGTCCAGCGTGGACAAAGTGCCCAAGCCCTGAGAATCAAGGGCTTGTATGAGGGCGTTAAGGGTTCGTTCAGACTCTGGCGCGGCAGGGTCAGGCTTTCCTGTCTGGCGTCCCACGCGGTGGCGCGCGAGAACCGTGCCATGGACGGCGAAGAAGGAGTGCGGCAGATGCGGCAATGGGTGGCCTTGAGCGGGGTGGCATTGCTGATTGCCAGCACCGCAGCGGCGCAAGACCGGGTCGAGGTTGGCGGCCGGCAGGTCAGCGTGGCAACCGACGGGATGGGCAGTGCTGCCCTGTCGGTGGACGGGGCGGTCGTGCTGGAAAGCGGCGTGATCTTTCTGGACCCGGAAGCGCAGGTCATCGGCGGCGTCCCGGTCGTGACGGGCGTCGCAGGCTCGGGCGGCAATGCCTGCGGGGCCGCGCCCTTCGTGTTGGCCCTGCCAGAGGGTGGCAGCCCCGGGCTTTACGGCCCGATCGACAGCTGCCGTGAATTCACGATGCAGGTCCAGCCCGATGGTCTGGTCTTTGCAACCGAGGCTTTGCCCGCCGAACCCGGGGAAATCTGGGTCTGGAACCCGGTCACAGGCCTGACCGAGGCGCTGCCGGAAGAGTTCGCCGCCGATCCTGCGCTGGGCTGGGACGCGCTGCCGACGCTGGCCGGGGCGCATCCGGTTGAGGCGATGCGGCTTGACGGTGTGCTGGCGGCGCTGCAGGGCGGGCTTTCGAGCGACGACTACACCGCCTTTGCCGAACGGATTTCCGACCTGGGCTCAGGCGATATGACGGCGACCGGTTATCTGGGAGAGGCTTGCCTGAAGGTCACCTGCGACGCGGACTGGGCGCTTCTGTACCTCGATGCCAAGACAGAGACCGTCTACGCGATCTGGCATGTCGCGGGTGACATCGAAAACCGGACCTTCCCGCAGGACACGACCCAATGGTCGGCAGACGCCATGCAGATTCTGCGCGATAGGGCGGGACCATGAGGCGCGCGATGACGACGGCGGCGGCGCTGGGACTTGCGGTCGCCTTGTCGACCGGGATCGCGGCGGCAGAGCTGAAGGACGAGACCTTTCGGGCGGGGGATCAGCAGGTCTGGATAGAAGTCAAGGGCGCGGGCGAGGTGATGTCGGTCGGCCCGACGGACGCCGAGCGCCTTGCGGTGCTGGCGGCCTATGACATCGAGATTGACACGTTCGCGACGGATGAGCTGGGCGTGGCCCTGCTGGGCGTGCCG
>JAAUPC010000351.1 GCA_012036325.1 Paracoccaceae bacterium | reverse complement strand
CCTGCCCTGTCGCATTTGCAATCGCGCGATGACCGCCGCAGGGCACCCGATATGAGTTGGGTTTGCAAATATTTCTGCCTGCCAAGGGTAATTTCTGCAAATCTACCGTGCCCCGCTACCGGTAACAGCGTTGCACAACCGGCATCCCATCGCATACCACATGCCGCAAGGGCGATCAGCGGGGGGAGAACGCGATGACCTATGCGCAGGTTTACGGGCAATGGCAAAACGACCCCGAGGGGTTCTGGCTGCAAGCCGCAGGAGGCATCGACTGGGTGGTGAAACCCACCCGCGCCCTGAACGACACCCGCGCGCCGCTTTACGAATGGTTCACCGACGCCACCGTCAACACCTGCTGGAACGCCGTTGACCGCCATGTCGTGGCCGGTCGCGGCAAGCAGCCCGCTATCATCCATGACAGCCCGGTCACCGGCACGAAACACGTCATCACCTATGCCGAGCTGCAGTCCCGCGTCGCCCGCCTCGCCGGGGCCCTGCGCGCCAAGGGCATCCAGAAGGGTGACCGCGTCATCATCTACATGCCCATGGTCCCCGAAGCGCTGGAGGCGATGCTCGCCTGCGCCCGAATTGGAGCGATCCACTCCGTCGTTTTCGGTGGCTTTGCGGCCAATGAGCTTGCGGTAAGGATCGACGACTGCACCCCCAAAGCGATCATTGCCGCCTCCTGCGGGATCGAGCCGAACCGCGTCGTCCACTACAAACCCCTTCTCGACGCCGCCATCGACATGGCGACCCACAAACCCGCCTTCTGCGTGATCTTCCAGCGCGAGCAAGAGGTCGCCAAGCTGACCGAAGGCCGCGACGTCGCCTGGCACGAATTCCAATACGGCGTCACCCCCGCCGACTGCGTCCCGGTGGAAGGCAACCACCCGGCCTATATCCTTTACACCTCTGGCACCACCGGCGCGCCGAAGGGCGTCGTCCGCCCCACCGCCGGGCACCTTGTCGCCCTCAACTGGACCATGCGCGCCATCTACAACTGCGGCGCGGGCGATGTCTTCTGGGCCGCCAGTGACGTCGGCTGGGTCGTCGGCCACAGCTACATCTGCTACGCCCCCCTCATCGCGGGCTGCACCACTGTCGTCTACGAAGGCAAACCCGTCGGCACCCCCGACGCCGCCGCCTTCTGGCGGGTGATTGCCGAACACAAGGTGAAATCCTTCTTCACCGCCCCCACCGCCCTGCGCGCCATCAAGCGCGACGACCCCGAGGGGAAACTGGTCCCCCACCTGCCCACCCTTCAGGCTCTCTACCTGGCCGGTGAACGCGCTGACCCCGACACGATCCACTGGGCGCAGAACCACCTGAAGGTCCCGGTGATCGACCATTGGTGGCAGACCGAAACCGGCTACGCCATCGCCGCCAACCCCCTGGGGATCGAAGCGCTTCCCGTCAAGATCGGCTCCCCTTCCGTCGCCATGCCCGGCTTTGACGTGCAGGTCCTGGACGAAGGCGGCCACCCGGTCAGCCCCGGCACCCTTGGCGCCATCGCGATCAAGCTGCCCTTGCCCCCCGGCACGCTCCCCACCCTCTGGAACGCCGAGGAGAGGTTCATCAAATCCTACCTCGCCCATTTCCCCGGCTACTACGAGACCGGCGACGCGGGCTATGTTGATGCCGACGGCTATCTCTACATCATGGCCCGCACCGATGACGTCATCAACGTTGCTGGCCACCGCCTCTCCACCGGCGCGATGGAGGAGGTGTTGGCCGCCCACAAGGACGTCGCCGAATGCGCCGTGATCGGCGTGGCAGATGACCTGAAGGGCCAGTCGCCGCTGGGGTTCCTCTGCCTGAACAAGGGCGCAGGCCGCGACCATGCTGATGTCGTCAAGGAATGCGTTGCCCTGATGCGCGAAAAGATCGGCCCCGTCGCCGACTTCAAGCGCGCCGTGGTGGTGGACCGGCTGCCCAAGACGCGGTCTGGCAAGATCCTGCGCGGCACCATGGTCAAGATCGCCGACAGCCAGCCTTGGAAAATGCCCGCCACGATCGACGACCCCGCCATTCTGGACGAAATCACCCTGGCGCTGAAGTCCCTCGGCCTCCGGCCGGGATACGCCGCGCGGCAAAGCAGGGCGCACGCGGCACTGGACAGCGCGGCCCGGCTTTGGCACTCTTTGCATTATGCAAAGACTCTTCCCAATATGCCACGCTCGCCCAAGGCCGCCGCTGTGAATGCCCCCAGCCGTCGCGCGGTCTTGGCCGAACTTGACCGTGCCGTCGCCGCCCTTGCCCCCCATATGGTCAGCGCGGATGACCAGGCCACCCTCGCCCGCCTGCGAACCGAGGTTGCGCGCCTGTGCCATCCGCCCGCACCTGCGCCCTTGGGTCTTGGCGACTTTGACCCAACCCGGTTCCAGCGGCTGATCGATCTGACCGGCCCGGCCATGGCCGGAACCCTGCTTTCGCACCTGGCCGAAGACCTCACGCGCTGTCGCGAACTGGCCCTGTCCGGGGCTGCAAACCTGGACTGGGACGCCCTGCGCGAAGGCAGCCATATCCTGATCTCCCTGGCCGGGTCGGCCGGCGCCCTGTCGCTGCAAACCATGGCCGAGGCGCTGAACACCTCGGCTCACGCTATGGACGATGCCGCCTCCCACGCGCTGGTGCCCCGCCTGGTGGCCGAGCTTGACGCCCTCATCGCGCTTGTCCGGGCAACGCCGGTTCCTGCCGGGGGGCCCGGATGAAATCCGCCGCCAACCGCACGTCGATCCTCTTGATCGAAGACACGCTGTCGCTGCAGATGGTCTACCGCTCCATTCTGTCCTCAGCGGGGTTCCGGGTGACGGTGGCCGGGACGGCCGCCGAAGGCTTTCAGCTTTTCCAAAGCCTCAGACCCGCTGTTGTCCTGCTGGACCTCGTGCTGCCAGACCGGGATGGCCTGGCGCTGATGCAAGACATCCTTGCCCAGGCACCTGACACCAGCATCATTGCAATCACGGCCAACGGCTCGGTCAACCGCGCGGTGGAAGCGATGCGCGCCGGCGCGCATGAGTTTCTGGTCAAGCCCTTCGACGAAAACCGCTTTCTCAACGCTGTCCAGAACGCGCTGGCCGAACGGTCGCGCCCGGCACCGGTTGCCGTGGCCGTGCAGCCCGAGCGCCCGACGCTGACCGATACCTCCGGCTTCATCGGATCATCCCCCGCGATGGGCCGCATCCATTCCACCATCGCTTCGGTCGCGCGGTCGATGGCGACGGTCTTCATCACCGGCGAAAGCGGCACAGGGAAAGAGCTTTGCGCCCTTGCCGTCCATGCCAATTCCGCCCGCGCGACCGGCCCTTTCATCGCGCTGAACTGTGGGGCGATCCCGCAGGACCTCCTGGAATCCGAAGTCTTCGGCCACATGAAAGGCAGCTTCACCGGCGCGATTTCCGACAAGCCGGGTGCCGCCACCGCCGCCGATGGCGGGACGCTGTTCCTTGACGAAATCTGCGAAATGGCCCCCGCCCTGCAGACCAAGCTTCTGCGCTTCCTGCAAACCTCGACCGTGCAGCCCGTGGGGGCGACCCGGCCGAAAAAGGTCAACGTCCGCATCGTCTGCGCCACCAACCGTGACCCCCTCGATGCCGTCCGCCGCGGATATTTCCGCGAGGATCTTTACTACCGCCTCTACGTCGTGCCGATTCACATGCCCCCCTTGCGCGACCGCGCGGGGGATGTGATCGAGATTGCCGAAGCCGCCCTCCGCCGCTTTGCCGAAGAAGAGGGGCGCATTTTCCACGGGCTTGACCCTGCCGTGCAGGCCCTCTTGCCGCGCCTGCCCTGGCCCGGCAATGTGCGCCAGCTTCTGAACGTGATCCGCAACGTGGTGGTCTTGAACCCCGGCGGCTGGGTGACGCCGGAAATGCTGCCCCCCGGCCTTGCCGCTGATGAGGCTACCCCCCGCCCTCCCCGCGCCCAGCCTTGCCCCGATCA
>JAAUPC010000350.1 GCA_012036325.1 Paracoccaceae bacterium | reverse complement strand
GCTACGTATCGGCCGCGGCTGGGTACCGACACCGTGCAAGAGAACGACGGCACGGCCGGTGTCGCGGACCAGGTGCTGCTGGGCGCCGAACATCGTCCAGGCCGATACGGTGTACCGCCGCAACGGCAACAACCTGGAGCTGACGAATCAACGGCACCAGCGACAAGCTGATCGTCAAGGACTGGTACCTCGGCGCGCAGTACCAGGTCGAGCAGTTCCGCTACGCAGACGGCGCGATCGTCACCAACAGCCTCTTCATGCTGGGCATGTCGTTCCTGCTCGGCGGACTCCGGCACCACGTACAGGAGTACAACCGGACCAACGCGCGGCTGCAGGCCGGGCTGCTCTTCCTCGCCACCGTGGCGCTGCTGGTGCCGTCCACGGCCGGCGGTGGCATCGACTTGCTCGCTCGCATGTTTGCGCAGCGCTTGTCCGAACAGATGGGGCAGCAGTTCATTGTGGAAAACATGGGCGGGGCGGGTGGAACCATCGCCTCGGGCGCGCTCGCGCGGGCCGCTCCCGACGGCTACACGCTGATCTTCCAGGCCACGACCGCGGCGGTGAATCGCCGCTCCCTCACGAAGCTGCCCTTCGACGCGGTCAACGGGTTGACACCGGTTTCCATGGCGGCGCAGTTCCCGCTCGTGATGGTGGTCAACCCCGGCATGCCGGCCAAGGACATCAAGGGGTTCATTGCGCTGCTGCGCGCCAACCCCACCAAGTACAGCTATGGCTCGGCCGGTGTGGGGACGGGGACGCACCTGGCCGCCGAGTGGTTCAAGATGCTGGCGAAGGTCCACATCGTGCACATCCCGTACAAGGGCACCGGGGCGGTCATGCCCGACCTCATCTCCGGGCAGGTGCACATGCTCTTCGACGGTGTTCCCCCGCAGTCCGGGCACATCAAGCTCGGTCGGGTTCGGCCCCTTGCCGTCACGTCGCAGAAGCGCTCGCCAGCGCTGCCGGATGTGCCGGCGATGGCAGAAGTCCTCCCGGGCTACGAACTGCCTTTCTGGACCGGCATCTTCGCGCCTCCCAATACCCCGTCTCCGATCGTCGACCGGCTGGCCGGCGAGATCCGCAAGGCGACCGCGTCGCCGCAGCTGGCCGCCAAGCTGCAGACGTTCGGCGCGGAGGGTCACCCCATGACGCCTGCGGAGTTCAGCGCCTACTGGAAACAGCAGGTCGGTCTCTACAAGAAGATCGTCAAGGACACCCACATCAAGCTCGAAGAGGACTGAAGGCATGCCCGAGATCACAGATGTGGCCGAGCTGCCGCTGGTGGACACGCACGCCCACATCTACACCACCGCCATGCCGCTTGCCAAGGATGCGTGGCGCCGGGTGGAGAAGCCCGCCCCGGTCGAGGACTTCCTGGCCACGCTGGACGAGCACCATATTCCCTTCGGCGTGATCGCTGCGGCCAGCATGTTCGGGGAGTACAACGAGTACACGCTCCAGTCCCTGCGGGCGTCGCCGCGGCTGCGCGGCACTGTCATCGTTGCGCCGACCATCGATCCATACATCCTGCGCCGGATGCGGGACGACGGGGTGGTCGGCGTACGGTGGGTCTGGTTCATGCAGAACGAACTGCCGGACCTGCGTTGCGCCGAGTACCGCCTGTTCCTGACGCGCCTTGCGGATCTGGATATGCACGTCCAGATCCTGTTGGGCGGCGAGCGTCTGGCCCCGGTGCTGGAGGCGCTGGGCATTCCGACCCGGCGCATGGTCCTGCTGGTCCTGGCGCACGCACTGGGCGTCGGCCTGCTGGGGATCGCGCTGGCCATTACCGTGGGTCTGGCCAGCGGCATTGCCCAGGCCCGCAACCACGGCATTCGAGCCTCCAGCGGCGAGCTGATTACCTTCCTGGATGCCGATGATCTCTGGACCCCAGACAAGCTGGCCGATCAGGTGGCCGCCCTGGCCCAGCACCCAGCAGCAGCGGTGGCCTATAGCTGGACCGACTACATCGATGTCCAGGGCCAGTGGCTCTATGCCGGTGGCCGGGAGCACCACAGCGGCGATGTCTATGGGGCGATGTTTTGTCGTGATTTTGTCGAGAATGGCTCTAACTTGATGGTGCGCCGCGCTGTGCTCGACCAACTGGGTGGCTTTGACACCAGCCTCCGCTCGGTCCAGGATTGGGGAACTGTGGCTGCGCATTGCAGCGGTCTATCCCTTTGTCTTGGTGCCCAAGGCCCAGATTCGCTATCGGATCATGCCGGGCTCGAACTCCAGCAATCTTTCTCGCCAGGAGCGCAACCTGCGGCGGGTGTTGGAAATGGCGCTGGCGCGATCGCCCGAACGGCTTGGGCCTTACCGCCGCCAGAGCCTCAGCAATCTCTATCAATACCTCACCTTCCGCTCCCTCAGCCTGGGTCAGACGCGGCGGCAATATGGCCAGAGCCTGCGCTATCTCTGGCTGGCCTGTCTGCACTGCCCGGCATTGCTGGGGCAGCGCTCCCGGCTGATGGCGATTACCAGCGCCAAAATTTTGCTGGGCTTGGTCTTGTCTCCCGCTTGGCTGGCCGGACGCAAGGCAGCCCAGGCTGAGGCTTGAGGGTTGGCTTGGGGCTGTGGGGCAGGCAGCGGCAGGCAGCGGCAGGCAGCCCACCGAGTTATGGATTGAACCGTCCAGGGGTACCCATTATTCTTTGGGAGGCGGGTATTCTAAGACAGCGTCGCTCGCTGTCCTGCGACTCCAATCCTGACCCTATAAGTCTTTCAGGCTCCGTTTGCCCGCCCGTGTCTGGCGGGGTGTTTCGGAGCCCGTGCTGGCTGGCTTGGGAGCCGGCCTGTAATGTTTTCTGCTATCTTTCCCCGAGACTGACGCCTCCTGGAGACTGACTCCGAGGCTGGTGAGCCTTTGGCGTTGCGGACTGTCCCCTTACAAAAGACCTGCCCCCGACCAAAGACCTGTTTTTGACCTAATTCCCTACCTACTATGCCTTACCTTTCAGCCCCTGGCGATTTACTGCTGATCTTGGTGCCCAGTGTGCTGCTAGCGAGTCTGCCGACCCTGGCCCTGGCCCTGGAGCAACCGCTGCCCAGGGCGCTCCAGGGAAGTGATGGGGGGATGGAGGGGGTGCCAGTCGCGAGCCAGCCGGTTAGCAGCCAGCCGGTTAGCAGCCAGCCCGTTGGGAGCCGGGGGGCATGGACCCAGGCTAGGGGGCTAGGTTATCCGGGGGGCGATCGCCCCCCTCCCCCGCTACATCCTTGAGGACCCCCATTTGAATGGCTAAGCAAATCATTATTGCCGAGCAGCACCGCGTTGCCGCTGTCTTTGCAGACGACCAGATCCAAGAACTCATCGTTGCCAAAGGCACCCAGCAGGTCAGTGACATCTACCTGGGCAGCGTTGAAAACGTCCTACCCCAGCATCGACGCCGCCTTCGTCAACATCGGCGACACCGAAAAGAACGGCTTTATCCACATGGGCGACCTCGGTCCCCTGAAGCTGCGCCGCAACCGGCGGCTCCATAACCGACCTGCTACGGCCTCACCAAAAGGTATTGGTCCAGGTGATGAAGGAGCCCACGGGCAACAAAGGCCCCCGCCTGACCGGCAACGTTTCCCTGCCCGGTCGCTATATCGTCCTCATGCCCTTTGGCCGAGGCGTCAACCTCTCGCGCCGGATCGCCAGTGAGGCAGAACGCAGTCGCCTGCGTGCCCTAGCCGTCTTCATCAAACCCGCAGGTATGGGTTTGCTGATCCGCACCGAAGCCGATGGCGTCGATGACATGGCCGCGGGCCTGCCAGAGAGCGGAGCACCAGACCTCGCCTTGGGCGATCGTCACCAGTCGCTGCGCTTCAGGACGCTGCGGGAAGCCGCTCGCGCGAAGTGATCCGCGGGTTCGCCGATCTCGGCGAGCGCTCGGTCCATTGCTTCGGTCACACGATCGGGAGCGTGACGGGCCACGTATTCAGCGAGAGCCCGGCTGTATACTTCGCT
>JAAUPC010000349.1 GCA_012036325.1 Paracoccaceae bacterium | reverse complement strand
ACCATCCGCCGGACGAATGCCCGGTCGTGAACCGTCCCGACGGCTCCTTGTCCATGCGATAGCGCGCCTCGAGCAGGGGATCAGCTCCTCGGTCAGCGCCTTGCCCCACGGTCCGTTGTTCACCGAATCCGTGAACTCATGCGTGCCCCACGGCGATGAATGGTCGAGGAAGACGCGGATCATCGGCGGCGTCTCTTCCGCCTTCATCATCTGGTAGTGCCGGCGCGCGCCCCGGTGAGGCTGTTCAGCGATAGCTCTCGCTGTCTTCCCACCATTGAGCCGAACAGCTCGCACGTCGCGAAACACGTCGCGCAACAGGATCGATAGTCAGCGCCTCGGTCAAGTACTGATCCTCGATCCAGAGGCAATAGCGCACCTTGCCCCTGGATAAAAATCTTCCGACCCGACAAACGGCCGCAGGTACCGCATGAAGACCGGATCATTGCGCTGACCATCGACTATAACCAGCGGCACCGTGTCGAGCTGGAATCCGCCAGGCGCATCGCCGCCGCCCGGTCCGCCGTGAGGCCGGTGATCAGCCCCCGGATCACCCGTGCCGACCGCAGCGTGGCCTTCCGGTGCAGTCGGGGAAACCAGCGCGGCAGGGGCAGGAAGGCGCCAAGGTTCAGGATCGGGGCACTGCGTTGATAGGCCCGGAACTCATGGAACACCTCTTGCGCCACCCGGTCCTCGATGGGGATCGAAAAAAGCGTGCGAAAGATCACATCCGCTGCCGCGTGGCTGGCGGCAAGCTCCACCTCCACCTCACCAATCCCCATCCGGGCCACGGCTGCCTCCGCCGCCGCCCAGATGGCTGGGAAACTTTCCTTTACCCGCCCACCCTCAAACGCCGGATCAATGATCCGCCGCTGATGCAGCCATTCCTCACCGTTGGTGACGAACACCGACCGGCCCAGCAGCGGCAAAAGCCCCTCGGTCACCCGCCCCGATTTCGGGAAATCGGCCGGGCGTTCGTCCAGCACGCGGCGCACCAGCGCGGGGTCGTTACAAAGGTAGCTGCGGAAGAACGGTGTGCGAAATTCCGCCATCCAGGCGCGGTAGAGGCGCTGCGGCTGCGCCGATAGGATGTCGCGCCGGAAAAGCCGCATGTAGCCCCACAAAGATACCCGATCCGCCCGCGGTTCGGGCTTCGGCGGCGTCGTCATGCGACATCCCGGTGCGGGTTGGCCGCCGTCGCGATCCGGCTGGTGGAGGGTTTCCGTTGCCGAAACCGCCGCGCCAGCGTCATCGGCCCCGCCGTGATGCGGAAGTAGTCATAATCCGCCCGCCGTCCGGCCAGGTTGTCAAAGGCGCAAAGGTACTGGAAATGCAGCCGGAAGAACTTCCACCGCAGGGCCTTCCACCGCTCAGGCGACAACGTGCGCGTGAACGCGGCCGAGATCACAAGGGGCCAAAGCTGCCCCTCAGGCGCCACGCCGCTGACCGCTACTGGGTCGCACAAGGCAAAGCTGCAGCCATCACCAGGTGCGGTCACGTCAACCCAGGTCACCTCCTCCCGCGTGGAAAGATAGGCCAGGTCCCCGCGCAGCCGCACGGCACCGGGCAGAAAGGATGCCATCGGCACCACCTGCCCCAAGGACAGAAACCCCAAGGGCGGCGCGCCCTCCGGCATCCCCTCGCGGATCAGATCGGCAAGGAAAGACACCGCCAGATGCACGCCCGAGGAATGGCCGACCACCAGCACTTCATCCACGCCGCTGGTCAGAGCCACACGGACACGGGCGCGAAATTCGTCCAGCCGCGCCTCAAGCCGGGCGGGATAGGCCCCGCCTTCGCTGGCGGTAAAGGCATAGTCATGCATCAGGTAGTAGACATAAAGCTTGCGGTCGACAGCGCGAAAGCCCACCAGCGCCGCCCAGATCACCGCCGCAGCCAAAGGCCACTCCAGCCCCCAGGGCAGCGCGGCCCCCAGCCACAGCACCAAACCGCCAAGCGCCAGCGCCACCAGCCCCTGCACCAACAGAAGGATCGCCGGATACAGCGCCGCAATCATCGGCCCCTTGCGCAGCCGCACCAGCCGGAACAAAGCCCCCGATCCGATATAGGCCCAGGCCGTCCGCGCCAAAAGCCAGTAGGTCGGGGCAATCGCCTCGGTCATCGACTGGCGGACAAGGTCAGACCAGACCAGCACCTCGAAATCAATCTCGCAGCGGCGGCCGACATCCGCCTCGACCGTCCAGCCATAGGGTTTGGCCGTGCCCGCCCGCCGCAGCTTTGGCTTCAGTTGCAGGGAATAACCACTGATCGCCGCCTGTTCGGCCCCTTCGGTCCGGTAAAGCTCACGGTAGCGGCGGGGCGGGAACGGGTCGTAGCCCGGCACATAGAAAACCTGGCGGCGGAACACGGGCTCCTCCACCGGATCCTTCGGTTTTATTGCAGTTTCCGCCACGTCCATCCTGCCATTCTGACCGCCATACCTTAACGGATGATGCAGCAGATGAAAGGCATCACCCGGGCAAAGGCAGGCCCAGGACCTCATAGGTCTCCAGCATCCAGTAGCTGAAGTCGGTGAAGGCCCCGGTCACAAGCGCCGCGCCCACGATCAACAAAAGCACCCCCATCGCGCGCTCGATCACCCGCATGTGGCGCTTCAGCTTGCCCATGACCACCATCGACCGTTCGACAAAGATCGCAGCCATTAGGAACGGCAACCCCAGCCCCAGCGCATAGACGCCCAGAAGGAGCGTCCCCCGCTCCATGCTGTTTTCCTGTGCCGCAAGGCTGAGGATCGCGCCCAGTTGTGGCCCGATGCAAGGCGTCCAGCCAAAGGCGAAGGCCAGGCCCAGGACATAGGCCCCCGCTGCCGACCCACCCCGGTCACCCGCATCCATCCGCATCTCGCGATCCAGGATGCCGATCCGGAACAGGCCCACGAAATGCAGGCCGAAGATGATGATGATCACCCCGGAAATCCGCGCCAGCAAAAGCTGGTTCTGCAGCACGAAACTGCCAAAGGCCGAGGCGGTGAAGCCCAAAAGCAGGAAGATCGTCGACAGCCCCATGACGAAGAACAGCGCCGGCAGGATCACCCGCCGCCGTGCCTGACTGGTGCCAGTCATCTCGCCCATGCTGATCCCGCCCATATAGGCTAGATAGGGCGGCACGATCGGCAGCACGCAAGGGCTCAGGAACGACAGCACCCCTGCAAGCAGGGCCACCGCCATCGCAGGCAGCAAGGCAGAGTCAATGATTTCGATTCCGAACATGCGGCGGGTCCCCTTCAGACCCAGATAGCGGGTTTGGGGCCTTCCGTCACCCGCGCAAGGCGTCACATCCGCGTGGCCGCCTTGTAACGTGGCCTGCCACTCCCCTCGGCTGCCGCGTGACCTTGCCCGCAGCACCCCGGCCCGCTAGATGCCGCTGATGGATCACTGGGATGATATGCTGGACTGCGAAGGGCTCCTTTGCCCGCTTCCTGTGCTGCGCGCGCGCAAGCGGTTGATGACCCTTGCGCCCGGCACCGTCCTTGCTGTCCGCACGACCGACCGAATGGCCCTGATCGACCTGCCCCACTTCTGCAGCGAAAGCGGTCACGCCTACCTTGGAGCGCGGGCTGAGGGGGCCGCCACGCTGCACCTTATCCGACATAGCGAAAAGCCCGGCACCTGACGGTACCGGGCTTTTTGCTCAAGCTTGCGTCGTCTGAAGCGCAGGTTAGCGGCCCAGCGACCACCAGCCCTTGCGCTTCGGCTTTGCCGCATCTTCGCTTGCCGTTGCCTCGGGCTCGGACGGGGCCGGGGCAACCGATTCAGTCACCTCGACTTCGGTCACCTGCACAGGAGCGGCCTCAACCACTGCGGCCTTGGCCTTTGACGAACGGCCACGGGCAGGCTTTGCCGGGGCGGTTTCGGCCACTGGTTCGGGCGCAGGCTCTGGACTCGGTTCAGCAGCAGGTTCCGGTGCAGCAGGCTCCTGAACCAAAGCCTGAACCCAAAATCAAC
>JAAUPC010000348.1 GCA_012036325.1 Paracoccaceae bacterium | reverse complement strand
TGCGGCGTGGTGACGGCGGGACCGAAACGCTGGATGCCCAATCACTGGACCCGCCCCCGGACCTTGCGCGGTAGCCAGCGCATGGGCCGATTGCGCACGCCAGAGTGATGACGGGCGCGCCAAAACCCTGATAGACTTACGCGAAAGGAAAGGTCCGCCCATGCGCAGACTGACAGCCCTCGGCCTTGCCGCCCTGCTTCTTGGGCCAATGGCCCCCCAGATGGCCCCCCAGATGGCCCAGGCGGCCACCATCGATTATACCCTCGACGCCGCCGCCTCGACCGTCGCGTTCGAGACGGACTTCGGCCCCGACATCATCACCGGGCAGATCCCGCTGGCCCAGGCTGACCTGACGCTGGACTTTGACGATGTGCGCAACTGCACCGTTGCCGTCGCCCTTGACGTGACCGGGGCCGAGGCGAGCTTTCCCTTCGCCGCCCAGGCCCTGAAAGGCCCGAAAGTCCTCGACGCCAAGGCGCATCCAAGGATGACCTTCCAAAGCACTTCGGTCACCCGCGCGGGCGAGGCGGCCGATGTCACCGGCCAGATCACCATTCGCGGAGTGACCCGCCCCGTCACCCTGCGGGCGCAACTTTTCCGGCCCCAAGGCAGCGCCACAACCGATTTCAGCCGCCTGACCGTCCGCCTCACCGGCCGCGTCAACCGCAGCGATTTCGGCGCGACCGGCTGGTCCGACATGGTGGGGGATGAAGTGCGAATCGTCATCACCGCCCGGATCGACGCGAAAGGCTGACCCATGGCCCTGCGCAATGGCCCCGACAGCTTTGGCCTTGTCACCCGCGTGATCCATTGGGCGATGGCCCTCCTGATCATCGTCCTGATCGCGCTTGGCTTACGGCTCACCTCCATGCAGCCGGGCCTGTCCAACCTCTGGCTCTACGGGCTGCACAAGACGCTTGGGATCAGCCTCTTGGCGCTTGTTGTGGTCCGGATTGTCTGGCACGCCCTGTCGCCGCCGCCCGCGCCCATCGGCCCGCCAAGCCGGATGCGGCTTTTCGTCAGGCTCTGGCACTGGACGCTTTACGCCTTGATGATCGCCACCCCCATCGCCGGTTGGGCTGGGTCTTCGGCCAGCGGGATCGACACGGTGATTTTCAACCGATTCACCCTGCCGCCCCTGGTGGCGCCAGACGAGACGTCGGAATTCGTCTGGTTCATCCTGCATGAGATCTTTGCCAAGACCCTGCTTGGCATGGTGATTGTCCATGCCCTCGGCGCCCTCAAGCGCGAGATGGACGGCGACGGCACCCTGACGCGGATGCTGAAAGGCCGCGCCTGACCACAAGTTTTCTGCGAAAACTTGAGCTTCCCCGAATTTTCGCAGAAAATTCGTGCTGCGCCCTGCCGCTGGCCCTTTCGCTGCACTTGGGCTAAGCAATCGCCGGACTTGAACGAAGGCGCAGACATGGCACGCATCCTTATCACCTCGGCCATCCCTTACATCAACGGGATCAAGCACTTGGGCAATCTGGTGGGTAGCCAGCTGCCCGCCGACCTTTTCGCTCGCTTCAACCGGGCCTTGGGGCGTGAGGTGATGTTCATTTGCGCCACCGACGAACATGGCACCCCCGCCGAACTTGCCGCCGCCAAGGCGGGTAAACCCGTCGCCGACTATTGCGCCGAGATGCATGCCGTGCAGGCCGAGATTGCCAAAGGCTTCCGCCTGTCCTTCGACCATTTCGGCCGCTCCTCCAGCCAGCGCAACAACCGCCTCACCCAGCATTTTGCAGGAAAACTGGCCGAGAATGGGCTGATCGAGGAAGTCTCCGAAAAGCAGGTCTTCTCGATCGACGACAACCGCTTCCTGCCGGATCGCTACATCACCGGCACCTGCCCGAACTGCGGCTACACCGCCGCCCGCGGCGATCAGTGCGAAAACTGCACCAAGCAGCTGGACCCCACCGACCTGATCAACCCGCGCTCCTCCATCAGCGGCAGCACGAACCTTGAGGTGCGGGAAACCAAGCACCTTTACCTCCGCCAGCGCTCGCTGCGCGACAAGCTTGAGGCGTGGATTGACTCGAAACACGACTGGCCGATCCTTACCACCTCCATCGCGAAGAAATGGCTGAACGACGGGGATGGTCTGCAAGATCGCGGCATCACCCGTGACCTCCACTGGGGCATCCCGGTCAAGAAGGGCGACCAGCCCTGGCCAGGGATGGAGGGCAAAGTCTTCTACGTCTGGTTCGATGCCCCCATCGAATACATCGCCGCCACTGCCGAATGGGCGGATGCGAAGGGCAAGCCTGACGCCGCCTGGGAACGCTGGTGGCGCACCGACAAGGGCGCATCGGACGTGACCTATTACCAGTTCATGGGCAAGGACAACGTCCCCTTCCACACCCTCAGCTTCCCCGCCACGATCCTTGGCTCGGGTGAGCCGTGGAAGCTGGTCGACTACCTCAAGTCCTTCAATTACCTCAACTATGACGGCGGCCAGTTCTCCACCTCCCAAGGGCGGGGCGTCTTCATGGACCAGGCCCTGAGCATCCTCCCCGCCGACTACTGGCGCTGGTGGCTTCTGTCCCACGCGCCGGAATCCAGTGACAGCGAATTCACCTGGGAAAACTTCCAGACCGCCGTGAACAAGGACCTGGCCGACGTCCTTGGCAACCTCGTCTCCCGCGTGACCAAGTTCGCCGTGGCCAAGTTCGGCAATGACATCCCCGCTGGTGGTTCGTTCGGCCCCTTGGAGACCGCCCTCATCGCCGACCTTGGCGCGCGGATCGCCGACTACACCGCGCACATGCAGGCGATGGAGGTCCGCAAGGCCGCCGCCGAACTGCGTGCAATCTGGGTCATCGGCAACGAATACCTGCAGGCCGCAGCCCCTTGGTCCGTGGTCAAGACCGACCCCGAACAGGCGCAGGCGATCATCCGCCTCAGCCTGAACCTGATCCGGGTCTACGCGGTCCTCTCCGCCCCCTTCATCCCCGACGCTTCGGCCACCATGCTGCAGGCCATGGGCACGGATGATGCAAGTTGGCCGCACGACATCTCTGCCGCGATGCGCACGCTTCCGGCGGGCCACGCCTTCACCGTGCCTGAAAACCTTTTCCGCAAGATCACGGATGAGGAACGCACCGACTGGCAGACCCGCTTTTCCGGCATCCGCGCCTGACCTCTCGCCGCGCTGCGGAAAACCTTCCGCTGCAACCGCAGAAACCGCGCCCCCGCGCGCGGTTTTCCGCTGGAACGCGCCCCGGACGGGAAGAAATTCCGCCGATCCTCGAATCTCTGGAAACCGCGCCACAGCTTCCGGTGGTATTGTTTTGCTATCGGACCCGAGTCGCTGCCACATGAGGAGAGCCCGAGATGCCCGAAGTTCTGCCTTCGCGTCACCAGTCGCCACCCCGTTCGCGCCGGACTTACGCCGCAGTTGCCCTGTTCCTGATCGTCTATCTGGGGGTGCTGGCCGTCGTCCTTGCCCCCCGCGACATGATCGCCGCCGAAACGGGCGCGATCTTCGCTGACGGGAACTGACCTACCCCATTTCCAGTGCGAAGGCCCGCCGCAGGTGGGCCTCCGCCACCTCTGGGGTCAGGTCGGTGGTCCCGGCCAGCAAAAGCCCCGCCAGCCCATCCTGCAAGGCCGTCAGCCGCAGCGCAGTGCCTTTGGGGTCAGGACAGCGCCCCGGGACCGCGCCCAAATCCGCCGCCAACCGCTCCAGCATCCGGCCTTGCACCCGGGTCAGCCCCGCTGCCATCGCAGGGTCTGACGCCGCAAGATTCGTTGCCTCCAGCCACAGCCGCCAATAGGCGCGGGCCTCAGGCGCAAAAGCGGTGGCCAGCCACGCCTCCAGTGCCTGGTCGGGCGCAGCCTCAGGCTCTTCTACCTCGGCAAAGATCGCTTCCCAGGCCAGTGCCCGCAAGTCGGGCCAGCGGAAGTAGTGGTTCAAAAGGCCCCGCCCCACGCCCGCCCGGTCCGTCACCGCCCGGGTC
>JAAUPC010000347.1 GCA_012036325.1 Paracoccaceae bacterium | reverse complement strand
CGAGTCCCCGGCCGAGCGCAGGAGGGCGAGGCGCAGGCCACCCGTTGGCGTGCAGAGGAATTCGGCCTCTTTCTCGTTCAGCCGCAGGATCCGGTAATCCTCGGGGTTGGCGCGCGGGTTCGGATAGAGAAGCTGGGTCACCACGCTTTCCGCGATGATCTGGCCAACCTTGACCCGGGTCAGGTGCGTCGGTGTCTGGGTCAGCATCATCACTACGGCGTTCTTCTTCCGCATGGTGACCAGCCAGTCATGCAGGCGCTTTTCGAAGATCGGATCGTCGAGCATCTTCCAGGCTTCATCGATGACGATGAGGGTCGGACGCCGATCCTCGATCACCCGTTCGATGCGGCGGAAGAGATAGGCCAGAAGCGCTGAGCGCTCGGTCCCGAGATCAAGGATCTCCGACATGTCGATGCCGACAACATCTTCGGAAAGGCTGATCTCGGAAGCGGCCCCGGGCCCGAAGAGCCAGCCATGTCGACCTCCCTGCCCCCATTCCCGGACTCGACCTACAAGGTCACCCTCGTCGTCCGTTGAGGCCACGAGGGTGGCCAAGCCATCAAAGGTCCGGAGCCGCGGGTCAGCCGAAACGATCTGCCGGACAGCGGCGTTGAGGCTGACGGTTTGAGCGGTCTCAAAGGGGCGCGACCCTGCAAGAATGTCACCCAGCCAATCGGTGAGCCAGGCCGCCCCGCGCTCGTCGGTCTCGGTCTGGAACGGATTGAGGCCTGTCGCTTCGCCGATCCGGATCGCGGAGTAGCTGCCGCCCAGTGCCCGCACGACCATCTCGAGGCCCCGGTCCTTGTCGATGACGAGGATGCGGGCATGCACGCGCCGCGCCTGTGCCATAAGGAAAGCCGTTCCGAGGGTTTTGCCCGACCCGGTGCGGCCCAACACCAGCGTGTGGCCGGCACTGGGCTCGGCACCCCGCTCACCCTTGTCGTGGAAATTGAAGCGGTAGAGACTTGAGGTAACCGTCGGCAGCGCCGTGATCGTCTCGCCCCAGGGCGACTGCACCTTGGAGCGACCTTCCGTCACCCGGTGCAGTGCCGCGAGATGGGCGAAGTTCTGGGCTGACAGAAGCGCTGTGCGTGGGCGGTAGGCCCAGTTGCCCGGGGCTTGGGCAAACCAGGCCGCGCGAGCTGCGAAGCTCTCACGCACCAAAGTTGCCCCGCAATCCTGTCCGGCCCGCCAGACTTCGGAGGCGGCCTCTTCCAGCTGTTCTGGGGTCTCGGCCGTGACCATGACCGTCAGGTGGTGTTTGCCGAAGACCTGTCGGCCCGAGGCGACGTTGTCCGCGGCTTCGTGCAGCTCCTGGCGCAGGGTTTCGGCGGCATCTTCGGAGGCGCGCATCTGGCGCGCCGTGCGCTTGATACGCTCTTCGATCTCGTTGTTTCGGGCCGGCGTGAAGCTGTTGGTGATGACAATGTCGTAAGGCAGTTCCAGCGCGTCCAGCATGCGCGCCCAGGTGCGGGCCGGGTAGGATTTCACGCCGAAGATCGTCCCGAAACGCATCCCTTCGCCGGTTTCGATTTCCACCCGTTTGCCAGCAAAGGTCATTTGCGATGACGCGACCGCCTCAGCAAGAAACTGGCTGCGCATCGGAAAGACATTGGCCATCGGCTGCCCGAGAAGGACACCGAAGAGACCGAGCCATTCCCCGGAAGAGATTCTCAGGCGCCGGAAGCCCAATCCCTGACTGGCCCCGGCCATGAGTCCCATCGCTTCGTTCAGGCGTTCGATCCTCAGGCCAAGATCGCCCGTGAACGCCGCCTTGAAGAGTGCGCCGATCAGCGGGGCACGTTTCAGCGCGGTAGGGCGCAGGATGAGCGAGACCACCAACACCCGGCGTTTCAGGGTGCGGGCGCGGAGGTGTCCCTGCCAGCGGGCATCGACCATGGCCGCGAATGCGGCCCCAGTGCCCTCGCCATCGAAGGGTTTCAGATGGGGTCCGTCCGGCAGGGTCAGCTTGGAGACATGGAATCCGAACCCTTCGCCCAGCTGGCCGATCAGCCGCGCAAGCGACGTGGTGGCGAGGGAGAGGTCCCCCTCTTCGGTCGTGAAACTGTCCTGCCCCTCGACCACGGCAGAAGCGATCAGATCACCTTGCCGGGTCAGGATCAGATTGTCCGCAGGTGCGGAGAGCCAGGGCAAGTGCCGGGCGAGGGTCTCGGCTGCGAGATCCTCAGGCCGCAAGACAGATCGAAGTGCCGGTGTCGCCGGGAAAAGGGATCTAAGGTCAGCTGACATGGCGATCTCCGCCAAAGGCTGACTTGCCCCGGGTGCGCGGGGTCCGGGAGAAGACCACCGCGACAGTCTCGAAGAGGTTCGGATTGCGATCCGCCACGAACCACAGGACCGGATAGCCGATGACGCCGATCAGCAGGAACCGCCAGTCGTTTGCGCCCACGAAGGGAATGACCGAGCCCAACATCAGGCTCACGAAGTAGCCGATGGGCAGGCCGAAGATCTTCGGCGGCCGGGTGAGGCCGAGAAACAGGGGCTCGTCATGCATGGGAAACATCCGGGGGATCGGCCAGGCCGGGTGGGAGATGCCACCTGGCCTTGTGCCAATCCCGCCTCAGGGGGCCGCAAAGCCGTCGATGATGGTCGCGGCCGAGAAGACGAGAACCACGCCGAGGAAGATCGCAAGGAAGAGGGGCCAGTTCAGGCGGCCGGTGAACATCATGTAGCCGGCAGCCACCACGGCAAGGATGGCGATCAGCCGCCCGATCGGGCCGGTCAGCGCATCGACGACCGTTTGGAGCATGTTCTCAAGGGGATCGAGGTTCTGTGCGAGAGCAGGCTCCGCAAGGATCGCCGCGATGGGCAGCGCCAGAAAAAGGGTGTGCAAAGCCAGGCGCGGCAATCGCGCGCCAAAAAAGATCCTAAACATGTGAGGGAGTTACTCCGAACTGAGGGTTGCGTTGGTCAGCCGCAGAACCTTGGCCACATGGCCTTCGGTTTCGGCATAAGGGGGAATGCCGCCATAGTCGCGGACCGCTTCTGGTCCGGCGTTGTAGGCAGCGAGTGCAAGATCGGCGGCGCCGAAGTCCTCAAGCTGCGCGAGGAGATAACGGGCCGAGCCATGCAGGTTGTCTTCCGGATCATGGGGATCGACACCGAGGAGATCGGCGGTTCCGGGCATCAGCTGACCCAGGCCGATGGCACCGACCGATGAGCGCGCATCCGGATTGAAGGCGGATTCTACGGCGATGTTGGCCCGGAAGAGCGCGAGCCATTCCGTACCGGAGAGCCCTGCCGCTTTCAGCGCCGGATGGCGGAGGTAGTCGTCGCCCACGTCAAGAACGAGATCCTCGATCTCGGCCGTACCACGCGGACCCCTGCCCTTCGGGGTCGTGCCATAGGACGCAAGCACAACGAGACCGTCGTCATCTGCTTCGGTCTCAGCTTCATCTACGAACTCGGCGCCGTTCAGATCGCCGCGCTTTGGAAGCGCTTTACCAAAATCGAGAACGCCGGCCCGAACCCGCAGGTCCTCTGCCCCTGCCCCAAGGTCGATGACCTCGGCCACGGCACCTTGCGCAGCGATGAGCCAAAGCGCCAGCCCTGCGCCGAGGGTCAGATCAGGGAATGGGCTCCACCGCTGCGTCATGGGTCCAAGTCGCCTTTTCGCCCGTCTTCAAAGGAACGGGGACCGTGGTCAGACCCAACTCGACCGCGAAGGAGATGAGACCGGTCACGGTCTTGAACTCTCGGGGTTCGAGCCCGCGCGAGATCACCAGAAGGGCTGTCTGGTCGCCAAGGCGCAACTGGATGCGCCAGGTGCCTTGCCAGACATTGAGAACCTTCTTTGCGTCCTCGACACAGAGGGCTTCGACGATGCCGCCTTCGGTCAGGGCCTCCTTAAGTCCGGCCTGCAAGATCACCGGGGTCAAGTTCCTCATGGGTTGGCACCTTCCGAAAGCAACACGCTCACGGAACAACATAGTGCATGTTGCGCTGATGAGA
>JAAUPC010000346.1 GCA_012036325.1 Paracoccaceae bacterium | reverse complement strand
CTGAACGACCGCTTCGCCGGGGCCGTCCCCTACCAGCGCGGCTTTGCCCGCATCCTTGGGGCGCATGCCCACCTGAAGGCCGCCCTCGCCGACCCCAGCCGCGAACCCCTGGCCCGCGTGATGATCCGCCGCATCCTGCCCGAACATCTGGCGCTTTTCGTCGCGGCGCGCGAAGGTGCGGCTGGGCTTTACGCCCTTGGTCTGGGGGAACTTGCCGCGTGACAGATGCCATCCGCACCCCTTTCGACACCCCGCCTGCAGAAGGCGCGGCGATTGAGGTAGCGCCCGGCATCCTGTGGCTGCGCCTGCCGCTGCCAATGGCACTGGATCATGTGAACATCTACGCGCTGGAGGACGGCTCCGGCTGGACGATCATCGACGCCGGGCTATCCTCCAAACGGTCCAAGGCGATCTGGGGTGCGCTTCTGGCAGGGCCGCTCAACGGCAAACCGGTGACCCGCGTGGTCCTGACCCATCACCACCCCGACCATGTCGGCCTGGCCGGATGGTTCCAGTCCCAAGGGGCCGAGCTTCTGGCCACCCGCACAGCCTGGCTTTACGCCCGGATGCTTACCCTTGACGTTCAGGACCGCCCCACGCCTGAGGCGCTGACCTTCTACCGCCGCGCGGGCCTGACAGAAGAGGCGCTGGCGCAAAAGGCCAGCGAACGCCCCTTCAACTTTGCCGATATCGTTGACCCGATGCCCATTGGCTTCACCCGCCTGACGGAAGGCCAGCGCCTGCACATCGGCGGGCGCGACTGGACCATACGGATCGGCCACGGCCACGCGCCCGACCATGCCACCCTGTGGTCGGGGGATGGGATCATCCTTGGCGGTGACCAGCTTCTGCCTGGCATCTCGGCCAACATCGGCGTCTACCCGACCGAACCGGATGCCGACCCCTGACCGATTGGCTGGACAGTTGCCGCGCCTTCATGGCCCATGCCACCGACACCCAGCTTGTCCTGCCCGGCCACAAGCTGCCGTTCACCGGCCTGCCCTTCCGGCTGACCCAGATGATCGAAAACCACGAATCCGCGCTGGCCCGTCTGCTTGACCATCTGAAGACGCCGCAGACCGCCACCCAGTGCTTCCCACCTCTCTTCAAACGCGAGATCGGACCGGCCGAGCATGGCCTTGCCCTCGTTGAAGCGCTTGCCCACCTCAACTGCCTCTTGCGGCGCGGGCAGGTTTTGCGTTCCCTGACCGCAGGCGGGGCATGGGCGTGGGTGGCAGCATGACGAAATCACCGAGGGCCAAGCCGAAAAGCCCGGCCAAACGGGCGCATGACATCCTGATTCTCTCCATCCGCGCTTTCGAAAGCCGCCTGGACGCGGAACAGGAAATTGCCATGGGCTTTGCCGGGGACGAAGCCGGTATCCTGCGGATCGAGGGCATTGGTTTTTTCGACCCCGACATTGTCACCTTCTACGGCATCGACGACAGCGGCGCGCGGACGCAACTGATCCAGCACGTCAGCCAGATGTCGGTGACCCTGCGCGCGGTCGCCCGGACAAGCGGCGAAGACCCACCCCGCCGGATTGGGTTTCAGCTGAACGCAGGCTGGACGGGCGGCGATTCCGGTGATGCATCGGCCAGCTAGACCAGTGCTAAGGCGCCCCAGTGCCTTTGGCCCCGCTAAGCTCTTCGCCCTCGTGACAGCACGCCATGAATAAGCTATTGGGCAGCAAAACCAGACAAAAGGGAACGCCATGGCTGACCACGAAAGCGAACACAAGCACGGCTCGATGAACATCCGCGCGCAGGAAAAGACCTTCGCCGGGTTTATCCGCCTGTCAATCTGGGTGGTCTGCGTCGCGATCGGCGTCCTGATCTTCATGGGCCTCGTAAACGCCTGAACGATATCCGTTTTTCTGCTGCCTCGGGGGGTCCATGCTGCGCCTGATCATCAGCCTCGTGGCCCTTCTGGGCCTTGCCGCCTGTGGAGCCGAACCGAAATGGGCCCCGCAAGAGCAGGTTGACGCCGCGCGCTTCGTTGCAGGCCCCCGACCTATGTCACGCTTTACACGGTGGTGAACAAAAGCTCCGGCTCGGGCGCGCATTCAGCCATTCTGGTCAACGGGTCGGAACGGGTGATTTTTGATCCCGCCGGCACCTGGACGCATCCCCGCCTGCCCGAACGCAACGATGTGCATTTCGGGATGACCGACAAGGCGATTGCCTTTTACGTCGATTACCACGCCCGCAAGACCTATGACGTGGTCGAACAGAAGATCTTCGTCTCACCCGAAGTGGCCGAACTGGTGCTGCAGCGGGTCAAGGACTACGGCGCCGTGCCAAAGGCGATGTGCACCACCGCAACCTCCTCTGTCCTGCGCGGCGTGCCTGGGTTTGAGGGGCTGCCCTCCACCTGGTATCCCAAAAAGCTGTCCACGGCCTTTGGAGAGTTGCCAGGTGTGATCACCCGCAAGATCACCGATGATGATGATGACAGCAACCATGGTGTCCTTCTGGTGCAAGCCAACGGCGACCCGCTGGAGTGATCGGGTCCGCCCGGGCCGACATCCTTAGGCAAGGATTTTGGCCCCCCTTTTCAGGCACCATTGCTTTGCGCCAGGGCTTGCGTGACCGGGGTGATCCACTAGGGTCGCGGTTCTGGATTGCAGTTTTGGAAAGGCTGAAGCTTGCGCATTTTCGGCGTCATCCTTGCGGGCGGACAGGCGCGGCGGATGGGCATGGACAAGGCTTTGGTGCCCTTGGCGGGCCAACCCTTGCTTGCCCATGTGTTGGACCGGCTGGAGCCACAGGTTGAAGGCGTGCTGATCTCGGCCAATGGGGATCCGTCGCGTTTTGCGGCCTTTGGCTGCCCGGTGGTGCCCGACGCCACCCCGCAAGGCCCCCTCTCTGGCATTCTTGCCGCACTCACCCATGCAGCCGGTCGTGGGGCCACGCATGTGGTCTCGACCCCGGTCGACACGCCCTTTTTGCCGGGCGACCTGGTTCCACAGCTTTTGCTGGCGGCCGAAGCCGCGCCTCAAGGTCTGGCCCTTGCCCGAACCGCGGATGGCGACCATCCGGCAACCGCCCTCTGGCCGGTCGACCTTGCACCAGCGCTTGCGGCCTTCCTTGCCGAAGGCGGGGCCAAGGTCACCCGTTTCACCGATGCCCACCACGCCACCCACGCCGATTTCGCTGATGCCCGGGCTTTCCTGAACCTGAACACGCGCGCAGACCTCGCCCTGGCCGAAACCCTTCTGAAAGGCCTGTCATGAAGGTCTATGGCGTCATCGGCTGGAAGAATTCTGGCAAGACCAGTTTGATGGAGCGTCTGGTGGCCGACATCACCGGGCGCGGCTATACCGTGTCCACCGTCAAGCATGTGCATCACGCGGTGGACCTTGACCAGCCTGGCAAGGACACCTTCCGCCACCGGGCCGCGGGTGCGCGTGAGGTGGTGCTGGCCTCGGCCGACCGGTTTGCGCTGATGGTTGAACATCGCGGGCCGGAACCCGATCTTGCCGCAGTCCTGGCCCGGCTGGCTCCGGTCGATCTGGTGCTGGTCGAGGGCTACAAACGCGACAGCCATGCCAAGCTGGAGGTCTGGCGGGATGAGACAGGCCAGCCCCTGATCCAACCCGGTGACCCCCTGGTGCGCGCGGTTGCCACCGATACCCGCCTGAACCTGCCGGTCCCAGTGCTGGACCTGAATGACACCCGCGCTGTGGCGGATTTCATTCTGGCGGAGCTTGGCCTTGCGGTTTGACCGGGTGGATCGTGGTCGGACGAACTGGCCGGGCCCAACGGCCCCACGCCCTGGACCTACTATTCGTCCATCCGGCCAGACGACTATTTCCTCATTGCCGGCCGGACCGGCTGATGGCTGAGGGCCATCAAACCAACGGCGGCCCGCGCTTCTGGCTCTCCATCGCATAGGCGTCCACGTCGTCGCGGCTGAAGCCGTATTTCGTGGCGATGAGATCGGCCGAGATGCCCTGCGGCGCGAAATAGGAGCCCATCGCGAGG
>JAAUPC010000345.1 GCA_012036325.1 Paracoccaceae bacterium | reverse complement strand
CGGGACCGGCTGCGAAATCTCGGCCGGGGAACATCTTCTGTCGCAGTTTTGCACCCTGAGTCGCCCAAGTATTTCTGCGAAATTCTTGGGGTCCGCCCGGTCATGCCGGTTTGGCGCGCATTTCGCACAGGGACATCACCGGCTCACCATGGTTGCGTTGCACGTCGGCGCTGGCTGCCATCCGGTCCATCGCTTTTGCCAATTCGATGTCCAAGGGGCTGAGGCCGTGGCAGTCATGCGTGGTCAGCGTGACATCCACCACGTTGTAGACGTTCTTCCATTCCGGATGGTGGTTCAGCTTTTCCGCCACCAGCGCCGCGCGCGACATGAACCCCCAGGCTTCCGAGAAGTTTCGGAATTTCAGGATCTTACGGATGGCGTCCTTGCCCGGCACCGCCGCCCAACCGGTTTCGCCCAAGGCGGGAAGGTGTGCGGCGCGGTCGTCTGCGGAAAGAAGCTCTGCCATCGGGGTCTCGCTTTGCTGGAATGCTAATCCTGGGGTTCGCCCCGCCTGAAAGGGCCATAGGCTGTCAGAACCTCGATCTCCTGACCCACCGCCTTACGCTCAGCCTCAAGATAGCGCGCGACGGCCTTGCGGAAAGCGGGATCGGCGATCCAGTGCAGGGAATGGGTTTCCACCGGCAGATAGCCGCGGGCGAGTTTGTGTTCCCCCTGCGCCCCCGCCTCAACCCGTTGCAGGCCGTTGGCGATGGCCCAGTCGATGGCCTGATAATAGCACAGCTCAAAATGCAGGCAGGGGTGATCCTCGACGCAGCCCCAGTAGCGGCCATAAAGCGTTTCGCGCCCGATGAAGTTCAAGGCACCGGCCACCGGGCGGGCACCGTCAAAGGCAAGGACCAGAAGCATGTCATCGCGCATCGTGTCATGCAGCCGGGTAAAGGCCTTCCGGGTCAGATAAGGTGTGCCCCATTTCCGCGCGCCGGTGTCCTGGTAGAATTGCCAGAAGGCGTCCCAATGCTGCGGCTCGATCGCGTCGCCAGTCAGGGAACGGATGGTCAGGCCACGGCCCTGCGCCGTGTCCCGTTCCTTGCGGATCATCTTGCGCTTGCGGCTGGAAAGGTCGCCCAGGAAATCGTCAAAGCTGCCGTAGCCCCGGTTCAGCCAGTGAAACTGCTGGGTGATGCGATGCAGCGTGCCGTCAATGCCCTCTAGTGCCTTTGCCTCATCTTCGGTGCAGAAGGTGGCGTGCAGCGAGGAGAGACGGTTTTGCGTGGCCACCCCTATGGCCGCGCGCAACAGCTTTTCCGCATACTCGGGCGGGCCAAGGAAGCGGCGGCCAGTGGCGGGGGTGAAGGGCACGGCGATCTGCAGCTTGGGGTAATAGCGGCCCCCGGCCCGGTCCAGCGCGTCGGCCCAGCCGTGGTCAAAGATGTACTCGCCCTGGCTGTGGGTCTTGACGTAAAGGGGCGTCGCGGACAGAAGGCGGTCCCCATCCTGCAGGACAAGCGGGCGGGCCTGCCAGCCGGTGCCGGTGCCGGTGGACCCAGACGCCTCTAATGCCGCAAGAAAGCGATGCGTCGTGAAGGGGTCAAGCGGCCGCCCGGTCGCCTGTTCGGGTGCGGCGATGGCATCCCAGGCGGCAGGCGGGATCTCGGCCAGGGATTCAAGCAGGGTCAGGTCGGCCATCGGATCTTTCGGGCGGCGCTTTCGGGGCTGGCGAAGTGCCGGGGGTTTTGCACCCCCGCACCCCCGCAGAGTATTTGTCAAAAGAGCAAGCTGGACCGTGGGGCCGTCAGGTCAAGCCGGAAAGGCGGCGCGGTAGCCTTCGAAGGTCACATTGTCGGCGGTATTGCGGGCCAATGCCTCAGCTTCGGGCGAGCGGATGGTCCAGCACAGGATCGCCGCGCCCTGGGACTTGAGGTCGGCAAGGCGAGGGCGCGACAGGTCGCCCGCCTCATGGCTGACAAAGCTGGAACCGGTCTCCTCATAATCCGGGATCTCGCGCAGGCGGGCGCAGATATCTGCAGAGAGGGGGGCCCAGTCGTCCGGGTCATAGGCCGAGGTGGTCAGGCCGCGCGGGATATCGGGCGCGAGGCGGGCCATGTGATGGATCGACGCCGGGTTGAAGGACATCACCGCGACCGGACCGGGATAGCAATGCAGCGCCTTGGCCGTTGCAGCCTCCAGCGTTCCATCGGTGGCGCCCATGGTCAGGGATTGATCCTTGATCTCGATCAATAGGGGCACGCGGCCTGCGATCAGGGTCAGGACATCGGTCAGGGTGGGGATCGTGTCGGTGCAGTCTTTCAGGCGGATGCGGGTCAGGTCGGCGGCAGTGCGGGCGGCGACGGGGCCGGTTGCATCAGTCAGCCGGTCAAGGTCTTCGTCATGGAAGACCATCGCAACGCCGTCTTGCGACAGCTGGAGGTCAATCTCGATCCCATAGCCCGCGTCAATCGCAGCCTGAATTGCAGCGGGGGAGTTCTCGATCCGGCCCGCCGCGCGGTCATGAAGGGCCCGGTGGGCGATAGGGATGTCGCGGAAGGCCTGCGGCAGGGGGGCGGGGGTCATTTCAGCTCGAAGATGGCTTCGATCTCGACCGCGACACCGAGGGGGAGCGAGGCGGCCGAGACGGCGGACCGGGCGTGGCGACCAGCGTCGCCGAGGATGGCGACGAGAAAGTCCGACGCGCCGTTGATCACCTTGGGCTGGTCGGTGAAATCGGGGGTGGAGTTCACGAAGCCCACCAGCTTGACCGCGCGGGAAAGGCGGGTCCAGTCGTCGCTGCAGGCAGCTTTCAGCTGGGCGAGGAGCGAGATCGCGCAGCGCTTGGCAGCTTCGGCCCCTTGCTCCACCGCAAGATCCTCACCCAGGCGGCCCTTGATCAGGCCCGCTTCGTTCTGGCTGATCTGGCCCGAAATGTAGACCTGATTTCCGGTCACCACGAAGGGCACGTAATTGGCCGCCGGGGCGGGGGCTGCGGGCAGGGTGATGCCGTGGCTGGCGAGACGCTCATCAATCGGGTGCATGGGGCGGGGTCCTTTGCTTTCAGGGCGGACGGTAGCTTGCGGTCATGGGCAGGGCAAGGGGCCTGTCCACCGTGGACACTTCATTTAACCCATTGAAAACAAATGTATGACACTGATTTGTTAAGGATTTGGAAAGATTTTGCCCGAGGAGGCCCCCCGCCCCGCCTGCCATCAGCTTTCGCGCAAGGCGCGGAGGAAATAGGCGCTGAACGGCTCCAACAGGTAAGCCAGCGGCGTGCGGCTGCCGGTTTGCAGGAACACCTCAACCGGCATGCCGGGCAAAAGCGCGCGGTCGCCAAGGCGGGCCCGTTCGCCGGGCAAAAGCTCAACCGTCGCAAGATAGTAGGGATGGCCGGTCTGCGGATCAGCCAGCGCATCGGCGGAGAGCATGGTCAACTGGCCTGATACGCGCGGGGTGTCGAAGGCCGGGAAGGCGGAAAACACAAGGTCAGCCCTCTGCCCCACCGCCACGGCATCCACCTGCAAAGGGGGGATGCGGGCCGTGATCGAAAGGGACCGATCCTGCGGCACGATAAACAGGGCCGGTTCGGCCGCGCGCAGCACGGCCTGCGGGGTGGTCACTGCAAGCCCGATGACGATGCCGCCTGTGGGCGCGCGGAGGGTCAGATTGGCGATGCGTTCCTGCAGGTTGCGGCGGGTTTCGGCCAGTTCCAGCATCACGGGGCCGATGTCACGCAGTTCGGTCGCGGCCGCCTCACGCTGGCGGGTGAGGAGGGCGCTGATCTGGATCTCAACCTCAGTCATCTGGTCGCGGGACCGGGCGAGGGCGGCAGAAGATCGCCGATCAGCTCCATCACCAGCATGATTGCGGCCGGGGTCTGTTCGGCAGGCTTCATCACGATGCAGTTGCCCGCCGCCAGTGCCGGCGCCAGTTTCCACGCCGCCATCAGGATCGAGAAGTTCCACGGGATGATCTGGCCCACCGACACCGAGCGGTTCGTGGAAGTGATAGGCGACCGTATCGCTGTCGATTTCCGACATGGTGCCTTCCTGGCTGC
>JAAUPC010000344.1 GCA_012036325.1 Paracoccaceae bacterium | reverse complement strand
GCGGCGGGTGGCATTGGTCACGGTTTCAGGAAGAACGAAGTAACCGAAGGCCATGTTGGCCAGGGCCAGCGCCCCGGCGGCATAGAAGGGGGCGCGGCTGTCCAGGCTGCCAAGGAGCCCGCCGATCAAGGGGCCAAGGACGAAGCCCACGCCAAAGCAGGCGCCGATCAGGCCGAAGCGGCGGCCGCGGTCTTCGGGCGGGGTGATGTCGGCGATATAGGCCCCGGCGGTGGAAAAGGTGGCGGCGGTGATCCCGGCGATCAGGCGCGCAGCAAGGAGGAGCCAGATCGAGGAGGCCAGCGCCATGACAAGGTAATCTGCCGCCATGACGGCGAGGGAGACTAGAAGGATCGGGCGACGGCCGTAGCGGTCAGACAGGGCACCGATCACCGGGCCGAAGAGGAACTGCATCACCGCGAAGGAGGTGGCGAGGATGCCGCCCCAAAGGGCAGCCTCGGACAGGGGTTTACCGGTCACTTCCTGAATGAGATCGGGCATGACGGGGAAGATCAGGCCGATCCCGATGGCATCCAGCGTGACGGTGATCAGGATGAAGCTGAGGGCGAGGCGGCTATTGGCAGCTTTTTTGTTCGATTCTGTCAAGTTGACGCCCCGTTGGGTGGTGTCTGACCGATCTGGTGCAGGATTTCGGCAAGTCGCGTGGCAAGCTGGTCTGGCATCGACAGGAAGGGCGAGTGGCTGGCGTTCAGCGACGTCACCGCTTGCGGCGGCAGGTTGCGGGCCATCTGGGCCTGATAGGCGGGCGGGATCGCCCGGTCATCGGTGCAGATGATGTAGTGGCGGGGAAGGGTTTGGGCGGCCGTTGCGTAAAGCGGGGTTTCCTGCGGCAGGACGGGTTGGGGGCAAAGCCGCGCGGTGGCGGCGCGGGCCACGTCTGGTGGGCAGTCGTGGTAGAAAACGGCGGGGGCCATGTCCTGGGCGATGGTAAAGCTGCCCCGGTCTGCTGCCATGCGGATCGCGGGGAGGAGGGGTTGTGACGGCCCGGCGCGGCGCATGTCGGCGAGGCTTTGGCCAGGGGCGGGAAGGTAGGCGCAGAGGTAGATGAGGCCTTTGAAGCGGTCGGGTGCAACCTCAGCCGCGGCGGTGATCGCGTAGCCGCCAGCGGAATGGCCCACCAGCACGGTGCCGGGTTGGGCGACCCGCAGGATGGCTGTGGCGTAGTCGTCCAGGGTGGTGGGGCTGCCGTCGCGGCCGGGCAGGTCGATTGCTTCGGCGCTGATCCCAAGTGCTGCGAGGGCGGGGATTACCGCGTCCCAGCACCAGGCACCGTGGCAAGAGCCGTGGATGAGGAGGAGGTCAGACATCGTTGGGTCAGGCATGGCCGATCCTTGTAAGGAACGCCGTCAGGGCGGCGGCAAAATCCTGAGGATGGGTCAGCATCGCGAGGTGGCCCGCACCGCGCAGCAGGTGGAAGTCAGCGCCTGCGATCAGGTCAGCGGTCTCGCGTTGCAGGTCGGGCGGGGTCTTGCGGTCATCGACCCCTGCCAAGACCAGCGTGGGCAGGGTCAGGGTGGCGGTGGTCTGGTAGAAATCGGCGGTAGCTGTGGCGGCGGCCACACCTTCCCAACCTTCGGGATGGGTGGCGGCAAGGCGGGTGCGGACGATTTCCAGCGTGGCGGCCCCGCGCCAGTTTGGGCCAAGAAGGGCGGCGCATTCAGCGTCAAGATCGGGGCCATGGGTGCGCAGGCGGGCGAGGCGACCCTCCCAGACGGCGGGGTTGGCAAAGCGGGTGGCCGAGCCGATGAGGACCATGGCGCGGACGAGGTCAAGGCGTTTGACGGCAAGGCCCTGGGCGATCAGCCCGCCTTCGCCTGCGCCGACAATCACCGCGTCTTTCAGGGCGAAATGCTGCATCAGCCGTTCGACATCGCGGATGAGGGTGCCCATCGCATAAGGTGCGGCGGGGGTGTCGGAGGCCCCATGGCCCCTAAGATCCAGTCGCAAGGTGCGGTGGCGCGAGAGGTGGGGCAGGACCGCATCCCACTGCGAAAGGTCAAGGCCAAGGCTGTGGATCAGGATCACGGGCGGAGCTGTGGCGGGGCCTGAAAGCTCGGCGTTAAGGCGGATGTCGTCCAGCCAGACCAGCATCAGGCGAACCGGGCCAAAGCGGTGGCGAAGGTGGCGGGGTCAACATTGCCACCGGTGGCGACGGCGATGACGGTGTCAGGCAGACCCTCGTTGAAAAGGGCGGCGGCGAGGGCAACGGCACCGCCGGGTTCAAGCACGATCCGCAGATGGGTGAAGGCCAGCGCCATGGCCTGCAGGGCCTGATCGTCTGTGACGGTGGCCCCCGGCCCGGCAAGTCGGGTCAGGATCGGCAGGGTCAGATCGCCCGGGGTGGGCGTTAGGATCGCATCGCAGATCGACCCCGTAGCGGTGGGGTTCTTCTGCCGCTGGCCGGTGGCAAGGGAGCGGGCCATGTCGTCAAAGCCCTGCGGCTCGGCGGTGCGGACGGTGAGGCCGGGGGCGTGTACCTCCAATGCAAGGGCGATGCCCGAGGCGAGGCCGCCCCCGCCGCAGCAGACAAAGACCGGGGCATGAGTGACCCCGGCGTCGGCGGCTTGGGCCGCGATTTCCAGCCCCACGGTGCCCTGCCCGGCGATGACCTGTGGGTCGTCGTAGGGGCGGATCAGGGTCAGGCCACGTTCGGCGGCGATGGCCGAACCGATGGTTTCGCGGTTCTGGGTGGCACGGTCGTAGAGCACCACCTCGGCCCCATAGGCGCGGGTGTTGGCGATCTTCACCTCTGGCGCGTCCGAGGGCATCAGGATCACGCAAGGGGCGTTGTGGCGGGCGGCGGCGAAGGCCACGCCCTGGGCATGGTTGCCTGAGGAATAGGCGATGACGCCCGCGCGCGGGCGGGGTCGAGGCTGATACCGCAGACCAGCCCCCCCGAGCCTTGAAGCTGCCGGTCAGCTGCAGGCATTCAGCCTTGACCAGGACGCGCCGCCCGGCGACCCGGTCAAGAAGCGGCGCGTTCAGAAGGGGGGTCACCCGGATATGGCCCTGCAGGCGGGCGGCGGCGGCCTCGATCATCGACAGGTCGGTCATTGCAGGCCTGCAAGGAAGCGGTGGATCAGGGCCACGGCTTCGGGCTCATCAAGGAAGGGGATATGGGCGCGGTCGGGGACTTCAGCGAAATCCATGTCGGGGCGGCGGGTGCGCATCTTGGCCACTGTGTCTGCGGTCAGAAGGTCGGAATTCGCGCCCCGGATCAGGGCAAGGGGCAGGCCCTGGAGGGTGTCGAACATCGGCCAGAGGTCGACGGGCGGGCCTTGGAAGGCGGCCAGAAACGCCTCACGCAGGGCGGGGTCATAGGGGATGCGCAGGCCTTCTGGCATTTCCAGCGCTTGTTTCCGCGCCTCCTCCAGCCAGCGGGACATTGGCACATTGGCAAAGCCGGGGCTGCGGGCCAGCTTATCGGCATAGCCATGATGGGTGCCACCTGCGGGGTTGCGGCCGACGTAGTCGAAAATCCGCTCCAACCCGCCCCGCGCGATTTCGGGGCCGACGTCGTTGAGGCAGAGGCCAAGGAGCCGCCCGCGCGCCACGGCCCCCAGAGCCATGCCGATCAGCCCGCCGCGTGAGGTGCCAAGGATCGCGGCCTGGTCCACGCCCAGATGGTCGAGAAGCGCCAGCGCATCCTTGCCTTCCTGCGCGACGGTATAGGTTTCGGCCCCGGTCCAGCCGCTCGGCCCCCCGGCCGCGATAATCCATCCGGATCAGGCGGAGGGGCGGCAGGTGTGGCACCAGATAATCAAAATCCGCCATCGTGCGCGTGAGGCCGGGTAGGCAGAGAAGCGGCAGGCCCGCGCCTTTATCACGATAGGCAAGGCGGCAACCATCGGCGGCGGTGAAGTGCAGTGTGTCTGGCATGGCGTGATTTCCTTCGCGCGCACCGTGGCAGAAGGTCTGCCCGCGCGAAAGGCCCTGCGAACCGGCGCGCGCGGCACTTTGCCCGGCCATGTGGCCCCGCCAGTGCTTGTGGCCCCC
>JAAUPC010000343.1 GCA_012036325.1 Paracoccaceae bacterium | reverse complement strand
CCACAGCGCGGCGCGGTCTGCTACAGCTATGACGGCGGGCTGGAGAACTGCCTGCGCTACCGCCCCGATGGCAGCGGCCTGACAGGGTCGAATGGAATAGCGGGGTTGAGGGCGAAACCTACAGCCTCAAGATCATCGACGCCCCGCCTCCGAACTGCCCCGGCAGCTGAAGTCAGTCCCGGTCAGTGCACGCTGACAGGGTAAAGTCATGCTCACGCGCCAGATGGAACGCCAGACGGCGGTCCGCGACCAGGGCAAGTTGCCGGCCGTCCGCACCATTGACTGAATAGATCGTGGCCAGCCCCTTGATCTGCGCCTGCACTTCATCCGGCAGATCCTCAACCGCGACTTCGCGGACATAGACGATCCGGTCACCCGATTGCGGCAGCCCGTTGAAAATTGCGTTCATGTCCGGCCCCTTTCCCCTTTTCCGATGCGAATCGTCTGCACGACCGTATCCGGCACCTGACGGCGCAGGTCGATGTGCAGAAGACCATGCTCCATCGTCGCCCCGGCGACCTCAACCCCGTCCGCCATCACAAAGCTGCGCTGAAAGGCGCGGGCGGCAATGCCCCGGTGCAAAAAGACGCGGTCGCCGGCATCATCGCCCTGACGGCCCCGCACGACCAGCTGGCGATCCTCGACCGTGATCGCCAGGTCATCCTCACGAAACCCGGCCACGGCCAGCGTGATCCGGTAGGCGTTTTCCGCCACGGCCTCGATGTTGAAGGGGGGGATAGCCCTCAGCCCCGGATTTCGCGGTGCGTTCGACCAGCCGCTCCAGCTGTTCGAACCCCAGCAAATAGGGATGGGCCCCAAAACTCAGTTTCGTCATCGGACATGTCCTTAGGCAAGCGACATTTCGGTGGGCGGCCCCACATCCGGGCACCGCTACAGTCAATATGGGGCCGCGCCCCGCGCCCTGCAAGTCCCCGGTCGGGCGGGTCCTTCGTGCCATTTTCGCCCAATCTCCCGCAGAAACCTTCACCGCCCGGCCCCGGTTTCCTATATCCTCTGCCAAACGCCCGGACCACAACCGCAGGAATCGAGTCGGCCACCATGAATGCCCCCTCCGAACTCAGTTTCGAAGAAATGCTCCGCATCAAGCTTGAGGTCTTGCGGCGTGAGCATCGTGATCTTGACCAGGCGATCCACGCGCTTGAGGAAACCGGCCGCCCGGACCAGCTGACCCTGCGCCGCCTGAAAAAGCAGAAGCTGTTCCTGAAAGACCAGATGGTGAAGATCGAAGATCAGCTGATCCCCGATATCATCGCCTGACGCTTGCCCCTGACGCTTGCCCCCGTCGGCCAGCCAATGTAAGCGCCCCCCATCAGCCACGGAGGCGCATATGTCGGTTAAGGTCGGGATCATCATGGGCTCGCAAAGCGACTGGCCCACCATGAAGGCCGCGGCCGAAATGCTGGATGACCTTGGCATCGCCCATGAGACGAAGATCGTCAGCGCCCACCGCACGCCTGACCGGCTGTGGGATTATGGCAAGACAGCCGTTGACCGTGGACTTAAGGTCATCATCGCAGGCGCAGGCGGGGCAGCTCATCTGCCCGGTATGATGGCGTCGAAAACCCGCCTACCGGTGATTGGTGTGCCGGTGCAGACGAAAGCGCTCGCCGGGGTGGATTCGCTCTACTCCATCCTGCAAATGCCGAAAGGCTACCCCGTCGCCACCATGGCCATCGGCGGTGCGGCCAATGCCGGGCTGATGGCCGCAGCAATCCTTGCCCTGCAGGACCCGGCCCTTGCCCAGCGCCTTGACGCCTGGCGCGATGCCCTCTCCGCCTCGATCCCGGAAGAGCCTTCGGATGCTTGAGCCGGGCGCCACCATCGGCATCCTGGGCGGCGGCCAATTGGGACGGATGCTCTCCGTCGCCGCCAGTCGCCTTGGCTATCGCTGCCACATCTATGAACCGGGGCCCGCCCCTGCGGGTGACGTCGCCCACAGCGTGACCACCGCGCCCTATGAGGATGAAGCCGCCCTTCGCGCCTTTGCCGCCACGGTGGACGTCATCACCTACGAGTTCGAGAATGTTCCGACCTCGGCCCTGGACCTTCTGGAAAGCCTGAAGCCGATCCGCCCCAACCGCCGCGCGCTGGCAATCAGTCAGGACCGGGTCACCGAAAAGACCTTTCTGCAGGGCCTTGGCCTGCAGACCGCCCCTTGGGCCGCGGTGAATTCCGAAACCGATCTGGCCGTTGCCGTGGCCACCCTTGGCTTGCCCGCCATCCTCAAGACCACGCGCCTTGGCTATGACGGCAAGGGCCAGGCCAAACTGACCAGCCCCGAAGACATCCCCGCCGCCTGGGCCATGATGAACGGCGCGGCCAGCATCCTGGAAGGTTTCATCGCCTTTGACCGTGAGATCAGCGTCATCGCCGCCCGAGGCCTTGACGGCGCGGTCGCTGCCTTTGACCCGGGTGAGAATGTGCATGAGGCTGGCATCCTGCGCACCACCACCGTGCCTGCGCGCCTGTCACCCGGCCAGCGCAGCGACGCCGTCCTGATCGCCGCGCGGATCCTCAACGCGCTCGACTATGTCGGCGTGATGGGGGTGGAGCTTTTCGTGACCCCCGCAGGCCTTTTGGTCAACGAAATCGCCCCCCGCGTCCACAACTCTGGTCACTGGACGCAAGCGGGCTGCGCGGTCGACCAGTTCGAACAGCACATCCGCGCCGTGGCAAGCCTGCCCTTGGGTGATGGGGGCCGCTATGCCGATGTGGTGATGGAAAACCTGATCGGCGAGGATATCGCCCGCGTGCCGGACCTCTTGAAAGCCCGCGACACGCAGGTGCATCTTTACGGCAAGGGCACGCCCCGCCCCGGTCGCAAGATGGGCCATGTGAACCGGGTGGTTCGCGGGTAAGGGAGAGCCGCCTCGGGGGCCATCGAGGCCCCCGAGGCGGCGCTGCCGGGGGATGGGCTTGATCCGCCGGGACCTCGGGGCAGATGCGGAAGCCTCCGGCGGGAGTATTTTTGAAAAGAGCAAATGCGCTTGCTCTTTTTCCAAATACTCTCGGGGGGGGCCCAGACTAACAGTCAACGGGGCGAAGCACCCCCGTCGCCGAGGAGCGGGCTTGCCCCGCGACGAGACAAAAGGCTTGCGGCGGCACGCCGCTCCGCTTGGAAACCGGCCGATCGAGAGACCTGCGGTCAACCGTGCTGAAACCGCCCTAGCGCCAGGAAATGCAGCGTCTGGCGCATCACCGTCGGGTTGACCATCATCCAGGTGTGGCTCACCGGCAGGGTCAGATGGTCGGCCATCCCCTCCAGCCGCGTGCTGGCGACGGTGACCTTGCCGTCATCCGGCCCCGGCAGCAAATGCGACAAGAGGGGGTTGATCGACCGCGTCCCCGCGATGATCCCCACCGGATAATCCGGCGCGGGCAACCGGTTCGGCCAGCTGTCCGGCCCGGTCCCCAAGGACAGCCCCGCCGGGCCGTTCACCACCTGGAACGCCTTTAGATCGCCGAACCGGTCCACCAGTTCCGACCCATGGTTCGGCGGCGCCAGCATCACCACCCGGCCCAACCCCGGCGGATGCCCGCGCGCCAGCCAGTCGCGCACCAGGATGCCCCCCATGGAATGGGTCACGAAATGGGTCACCCCGGCATGCGGTCCGCCAAAGGCCGCACCAACCCCGGCGACCAGCGTCTCGGGGTCGGCCTTTGTTGACGGGTAGGCCGCGTGCCGCACCGCATAGCCCGCAGCCCGCCAAGGCGACCCCCATCGCGGCCAGCGATCGGGCGGATCGGGCCAGCCCATGCACCAGAATGACCCTTTCGGTCGGTCCGGGTCCGGCAGGGCGGTCAGGCGGGCTGGCAAAGGCAAAGCGGGCAAATCGCATGGCCGGGATCATGGCCCCCGGGCAAAGGATTGGAAAGGGCAGGCTCGCCTGACCCTGCGTCACGGGCCCCGGGTGCTGACGCGGCACCACCGGGGGTCAGGCATGGCTGGACAATCCCCCCGCCCCCGCCGCAACCCTCGTGAGCCATGGCCCAGCCCG
>JAAUPC010000342.1 GCA_012036325.1 Paracoccaceae bacterium | reverse complement strand
CTCGCAGACCCCACCTGCCCGCGGCTTGGTGCCGCCGCGGCGGAAGCTGCGCGCCTGCAGGGGCTGACGGTCCATCGCGGGGCCACCTACCTGTCAATGGAAGGTCCGCAGTTTTCCACCCGCGCCGAAAGCCGGATGTACCGGGCCTGGGGGGCGGATGTGATCGGGATGACCGGCCTCTCCGAAGCCCGCCTCGCCCGCGAGGCTGAACTTTGCTACGCCTCGGTCGCGATGGTCACCGACTACGACTGCTGGCACGACAGCCACGGCGCGGTCGACGTGGCGCAGGTGATCGCCGTTGTCCATGCCAATGCCGATGCCGCGCGGGGTCTGGTCGCGCATCTGCCGGGGCTCTTGGCGGCTGATCGCTCCCCTTGCCCGCACGGCTGTGACCGCGCGCTGCAGAATGCCCTCATGACTGCCCCGGACAAGCGCGACCCCGCCCTTCTTGCCCGGCTCGATGCCGTCGCGGGGCGGGTGCTCTAGAGCCGCCGCATGTGGATCCGGGCCCTTGCCGCCATCCTGTGTCTGCTGGCCAGCCCGCTCTTGGCCGAAGCCGCTGAGACTGACGGCGTCGCGGTCACGACCCTTTTGCCGGATGCAGCCCTTTACCGGCTTGCCACCTGCGGCGCGCCCCCCGGCGGGCCTGCCAGGGCAAAGTGCTGCGCTGGCAAAAGCCCCGCCTGACGCTGCGCATCGATCCCGGCAACGACCCGCTGCCCCCCGGCTTTGTCGAACGTCTGGGGGCCGCCCTGACCCGCGCGATCCGCGAGGTCAACGGTGCAGGTGCGGGCATTCGGCTGGAGTTTACGGACGCTCCTGAGGCGGATATCACCATCCGGCCAACGGCGCTGGTCGATGGCACGGCCCTGACCGCATCGCCCGGCTTTTCGGGGCGAGGCACGATGGGCGTGGGCTACATGACGGTCTGGTATGACCGATCAAACCGGATTGTCGAGGCGGTCATCCTGATTTCCACCTCGATCACCGATGATGACCTGCCGTCGGTCATGCTGGAAGAGGTGACACAGTCGCTCGGCTTCCTCTATGACATCGAGGGGCCTGCTTACGAAGGCGTGTCGATCCTGTCGCAGACCTCGAATGCGACAGTTCGGATCACCGGCCAGGACGCCACCTTGCTGCGTTTGCATTATCCAACTGTAAAGTGACCAGTCACATGAAACAGCCCAGCCTTCGGCCTCTTGCGATTGCCGCCGCGATGATCGCCGCAACCGGTGCCGCTTTCGCGCAGGAATATGTGATCGCCAAGGGCAAGCTTTCGGACGACGATTTCTACCGGCTTGTCGCCTGCGCGGCACCCGCGGGTGGAGAGTGCCAGAAGCCCTTTGTCCGTTGGAGAAAGTCTGCCGCCCGTGACCTGACAATAGGTATTGTGCAGGTCGATCCGGGGTATCCGGACGGGGTCAGCACGAAGGTCACGGGCCTTCTGGACCAGACCCTGGCCGAATTGAACGGCTCTGGCGCGAAGCTGCGCCTGCGGCAGGAAGAACCGGGTGTCAAACCCGACATCAGCATTCACCTTCTTGACCTGCCACGGAACAGCACGATTTCAGGCACCGGCTTGCCTTGGTTCGATGGCAATCCCCTCTCCACGGCACGAATGCAGATGGGCTGGCGCAACGACGGATCGATCTTCACCTGCGCCGTTGCCCTTAGCCGCGATGTTCCGCCCAAAGCGGTGCAGCGGATCCTTCTTGAGGAAATCACGCAATGCCTGGGCCTCATGACCGACGTCCGCGGTGGCTATTACGAAAGCCGCTCGATCTTTTCTGAAGACGGCATGCAGGCAACCACACTAAAGGGTCAGGACCTCATGGCCCTGCGCCGACACTACCCGTAACCCCAAGGGGCAAGCATTTGATGCAGAAAACCGTCAAGGACTATATCCGCACCATCGTGGACTTCCCGCATGAGGGGATCTTGTTTCGCGACGTGACCACCCTTTTCGCCGATCCTCGCGGGTTCCGGATGTGCGTGGACCAGCTTCTGGCCCCCTATGCGGGGATGCGGATCGACAAGGTTGTGGGGCTTGAGGCGCGGGGCTTCATCCTGGGGGGGCGGTCGCGCATCAGTTGTCCACCGGCTTTGTTCCGATCCGGAAGAAGGGCAAGCTGCCGGGCCAGACGATTTCGCAGGCCTACACGCTGGAATACGGCGAAGCGGTGGTCGAGGTGCATGACGACGCAATGGCCCCAGGCGAAAAGATCCTGCTGGTCGACGACCTTCTGGCCACCGGCGGCACGGCCGAGGCGGGCATCCGGCTGATCGAACGCCTGGGCGCCGAGGTGGTGGGCTGTGCCTTCGTGGTTGACCTGCCCGACCTTGGCGGCCGCAAGAAGCTGGAGGCGATGGGGATGGACGTCCATGCCCTCTGCGCTTTTGAGGGCCTTTGACCATATTCTACAGACCGGGGCCAAAAAAACTTGGCACGATTTTTCTGCGAAAAATCGCTGTCTGGGCCCACGGAAGAAGTTTCATTAACCAAGCTGAAAGAGAATCACGCTAAACCCATGAGTGTCAGGCCTACCCAGCCTGGCCGCGCTGCTACCCACAGCGTGTTCCACACACCCCCCAAAGCACCCCGTCGCAACCCTGCGGCGGGGTAACTTCCTGAAGGGATGGCATTAAGGCCGGGGTTGCTCGGCCAAGACCGCCCCCGGGTTCAGGATTCCCTGCGGATCAACCGCCGCCTTGATTGCCCGCATCGCCGCCAGCTTGCCCGGATCAGCGTAGCGCTGCAGATCGCCGACCTTCAGCCGACCCACCCCATGTTCCGCCGCGACCGACCCGCCAAGCGCGTGCACCATGTCATGCACCGTGGTCTTCACCCGGTCACGCACGGCGTCATAATCCTGCCGCCGCCGCCCCTTTGCGGGAAAGACGTTCCAATGCAGGTTGCCGTCGCCAAGATGGCCAAAGCAGTTGATCCGGAAATCCCCCAAAGCCCGCAGCGCCTCCGGGGCCGCCGCAATGAAGCCCGGGATCGCCGACAGGGGCAATGAGATGTCGTGGCTGGACACCGCCCCGATCCGCCGGTTTGCCTCCGGTATCATCTCGCGCAAGTGCCACAGCGCGTCGGCCTGCGCTTTGGACGTGGCAATGACGCCGTCACTGACCAGCCCGGCATCTTCAGCCGCGTCGTAAAGATTGGCCATAGTCACCTCAGGCTCCATCCCCGGGGCTAGGCCGAGTTCGACCAGCACCAGCCAGTCGGGGACCGGGTCAAAGGGCGCGCGAATGTCGGGCAGCGTTTCAGCCAGAAAGTCGAACCCCATCCGGCCGATCAACTCAAAGCTTGAGATCATGCCCTGAAGCCGCCCCTGCGCCAGACCCAGCAAGTCCAGCGCCGCAGCGGGTGACGGCACCGCCAGCAGCGCCACCACCGTGGCCGCCGGGATCGGGAACAGCCGAAGGCTGGCCGCCGTGATGACCCCCAGCGTACCTTCCGACCCGATCAGAACGTGGCGCAGGTCATAGCCCGCATTGTCCTTCCTCAGCCGCGTCAGGCCGTTGAAGATCGTGCCATCGGGCAAGACCGCCTCCAGCCCCAGACACAGGTCGCGCGCATTGCCATAGCGCAAGACCGCCGTCCCCCCGGCATTGGCGGCAAGGTTCCCACCGATCCGGCAAGACCCCTCGGACGCCAGCGACAGCGGGAATAGCCGCCCGATCTTCGCCGCCTCGGCCTGCACATCAGCCAGGATCATCCCCGCCTCGACCACCAGCGCATTTTCGGACGGGTAAGCGCCCCGCAGCGCCGTCATCCGTTCCAGCGACAATAACACCGGCGCGGGGCCGTCGGGCATGATCTGCCCACCGACAAGCCCCGTACCACCGCCCCAAGGCACCACCAATCACCGCTGCCGTTCCCAAGGCTTCAATACTCTGGGAAATATTGTAGTAGGTAAAGGTACTTGTCCCAAAACTGACCGCAGCCCCCACCGCTCCGGTCAAGGCTCCGAGACCTATATTCCCCCCGGTAATGGCCGCATTGATCGATCCGGACACAGCTCCGCCTCCAATCGTGGC
>JAAUPC010000341.1 GCA_012036325.1 Paracoccaceae bacterium | reverse complement strand
CGTAGCGGCCGATGGTGAACGCCATGGCGCGCCGGCGCCGAGCGGCGCCACCTTCATCAGCGTGTTCATCATGCGGAAGAACACGTGCGAGCTGGTCTCGATCACCTGGTGGACGACGTTGCCCTCGGCGCCCATGTGGGTCATGGCGTAGCCGAACAGCACGGCGACGAACAGCACCTGCAGCAGGTCGCCCGAGCCGGTGAAGGCGTCGAAGAACGTCCGCGGGATGATGTGGAGCACGAAGTCGACGCTGGACTGGCTGGCCGCCGGTATCCGCGCCCATGCGGTGGATGCGCCGATGCTGACCTTCCGCTACTACGGCCCGGTCGAAGGCCGCATCATCCATATCGACCGGTCGCAATCTGACGCGCTGCGCCTGACCTTGGACCGGGTCACCCTGCGTGAGGTGTCGCCTGACCGCACCCCCCTCCGCGTCCGCATCTCGCTGCAGGGTGAGCAGCCCTGGCTCTCTCCGGCCCCTGGGCAGGTGGTGATCCTGACGGCCAGCCTTGCAGCCCCCGAAGGCCCGGTGGAGCCTGGGGGCTTTGACTTCCGCCGCATGGCGTTTTTTGACCGGTTGGGCGCGGTCGGCTATACCCGCACGCCCGTCCTTCTGCTGGAAGAGGCGGAGGCGACCGCCCTGCCAATCGACCGGCTCCGCCGCTATCTGACCGAGGGCATGCTGCAGCATATGGACGGCCAGGCGGGTGCCTTTGCGGCGGGGGCGATGACCGGCGACCGGTCCGCCATCACCGAAGACACGGTGCAGGCGCTGCGCGACAGCTCCCTTGCCCATCTTCTGGCGATTTCCGGCATGAACATGGCGTTTCTGACCGCTTTTGTCTTCGCGCTTTTCCGCTACGGGCTGGCGCTGGTGCCCTATATCGCCTTGCGGGTGAACACCAAGAAGGTCGCGGCGGTGGTGGCCCTGGGGGTGGCGGCTTTTTACCTTGTGCTGTCGGGGGCCAATGTGGCCACCGAACGCGCCTTCATCATGATCGCGGTCTTCCTGGGCGCGGTGCTGTTGGACCGCCGGGCGCTGACCCTGCGGTCGGTCGCGGTGGCGGGGATCATCCTCCTTCTGGCCAAGCCCGAAAGCCTGATGGAGCCGGGGTTCCAGATGTCTTTCGCCGCCACCATCGCGCTGATCGTGGGGTTCGCGGCGCTGGACGGCAGCATCTACCGCCAAAGGCTGCCACGCTGGCTGATGCCGGTCTTCACGCTGGTGCTCAGCTCGGTGATCGGCGGCTTTGCGACCGCCCCTTACGCGGCAGCGCATTTCAACCGCTTCACTGATTATGGTCTCCTGGCCAACGTCTTGACGGTGCCGATCATGGGCGCGGTCATCATGCCGGCGGGGGCGGTGGCCGCCTTGCTTGCCCCCCTGGGCCTGGCATGGCTGCCCCTGTGGTTCATGGAGCTTGGCGCGCGCTGGATCCTGTTTATAGCGCATTGGATAGCGGGGCTTGAGGGTGCCGTGACCGCGATCCCCGAACCTGGGCACTGGGTCCTGCCGCTTCTGACCCTTGGGGCAATCTGGGTTATCCTCTGGCGTGAGCGCGTGCGCTGGCTCGGTGTGCTGCCGGTGGTCGTGGCCTTTGGCCTTTGGACGCAGGCAGAACGGCCATTGCTGCTGGTTTCCGGCGACGGCAAGCTCTTGGGTTTGGAGGTGTCTGACGGGCGGGCGCTCTCGGTCGCGCGCGGCGGGGGCTTTGCCGCCGAAAGCTGGCTTGAGAATGATGGCGACCTTGCTGATCAGGCGCGGGCCGCCGCCCGTGACGGCTTTAGCGGCCCAAGGGGGGAGCGGCGGTTCCAGATCGGCACTCTGGAGGGGGTCGCCCTGACCGGAAAGGGTGCATTGGACAAACTGGCACCGGCCTGTGCCAGCGGTGGGCTGGTGGTGATTGCCGAGGTGGTGGAAGACGCGCCCGATGGCTGCCGCCTGATCGACCTTGCCACTTTGCGGGCAACCGGGCCGCTGGCGGTCTGGCCTGAGGAGGAGGGGCTGCGGATCGTGACCACCAAGAATGGAGAGCGGATCTGGTCAGGCCCAGCCCGCGGCTATGCGTTGCCAGACCTTGGGCCAGTTACAAAAGCGCTGGCGTCGGATCAGTAGCTGCGGATCAGGCCAACCAAGCGCCCCTGCACCTTGACCAGATGATCGGGGAAGACCCGGGTTTCATAGGCCGGGTTTGCCGCTTCCAGCGCGATCATACTGCCGCGGCGGCGGAAGCGCTTCAGCGTCGCTCATGATCTTCGACCAGCGCCACGACAATATCACCATTGTCGGCGGTGCTTTGTTCGCGGATCACCACGATGTCACCATCGTTGATCCCAGCCTCGATCATGGAATCGCCTTTGACTTCAAGCGCATAGTGCTGCCCCTTGCCCGACAGCATCGACCCCGGCACCGCCACATGGTGCGAGATTTCCGAAATCGCCTCAATCGGGACACCGGCGGCAATGCGGCCCATCACGGGCAGCTCGATCGCATGGGTCGTGCTGATCGGCATCGCGTCGCGCGGCGGCGAGGGGCGGTCCCCCTCGATCACGCGGGGGGTGAAGCCGGGTTTTTCCATCGCGTCAGGCAGTTTGATGATTTCCAGCGCCCGTGCCCGGTGCGCCAGACGGCGGATGAAGCCGCGTTCTTCCAGTGCCGTGATCAGCCGGTGGATGCCAGATTTCGACCGCAGGTCCAGCGCATCCTTCATTTCGTCGAATGAAGGGGGGACGCCGTCCTTGTCCATCCGGGTCTTGATGAAATCCAGAAGTTCCAACTGCTTGCGTGTCAGCATGTCCAGCCCCTGCGCAGATGTGTTAACGCAATGTTCTGCCCGTGTTCCCGGTTTGTGTCAAGAATTATTCCCAAGCTGTCAAAGCGGCAGGTAGGACACCGTGGCCCCGGCGCTGCAGGGGCCGTCTGCCACCGGGCGGATCAACAGGGCATCCGCCTGGCCAAGAATGGACAACAGGGCCGAATCCTGGCGGTCAAACGGGGTGATGTCGGGCAGGCCGTCGCCCATGGCAAGCCTGGCCCGCATGTAATGCGCGCGGGGGCCGTTGGCGGGCAGGTCGACCGTCAGTCGCGCTTTGCGGGGTTGGGGGGCAGGCGCCGGATTGCCCTGCATGGCCCGCAGCATCGGCATCAGGAAGAGATGCCCGCAGACGATCGCCGACACCGGGTTGCCCGGCAGGCCAAGCATCGGCACCCCCTGCAACCGCCCCGCGATCAGCGGTTTGCCGGGGCGCATGGCGATCTTCCAGAACGCTCGCTCCAGCCCCGGGGTGCGGCCGACAAGGTCATGGTCGCCGACCGAGGCGCCGCCGATCGTCACGATCAGATCGGCATCGGCAGCAAGGGCAAGGACGGTCGCCAGCTCAGCTTCGGTGTCGCGGGCGATGGGCAGAAGGCGGGCCTCGCCGCCTTCCGCCTCGACCAGCGCCTTCAGGGCAAAGCTGTTCGAGGCGATGATCTGGTCGGGCCTCGGGGCTTCCCCTGGCATCACAAGCTCATCCCCGGTGGCGATCAGCGCGACCACTGGTTTGCGGCTGACAACAACCGTGGGAATGTTCATTGCGGCCAGAAGGGCAAGGTCATTCGGGCGCAGGCGGCGGGGGGAAAGGCTGTCGCCAGCGCGGAAATCCTGGCCCATGGGGCGGATATGCGGGCCTGCATCCGCCCCTTCGCGCAGGATGATCCGGTCGCCCAGCGTGACCACATCTTCCTGTATGATCACACGCGTCGCCCCTTTGGGCACCGGTGCGCCCGTGAAGATCCGCACGGCCTGACCGGGGCCGACCTGTCAAACGCCGCCTTCCGCTGGCTTTCGGCGCAAGAGATCACTTTGGCCGGCATCCCCGTCCGTGCCTTGCGGGTGACCTATGTGGGCGAATTGGGCTGGGAGATACACGCGCTCATGGCTGACCTCGCCCCTGCTTTACGCCGCGATCCGGGCAGCAGGCGCGGCCCATGGCATCGCCGATTTCGGGGTGCAGGCGGTGAACGCGCTGCGGATGGAAAAGGGCTATCGCGGTTATGGGTCGGAACTGACCAGCGAGATCACGCTGATCGAGGCCGATTGCCCCC
>JAAUPC010000340.1 GCA_012036325.1 Paracoccaceae bacterium | reverse complement strand
CCGGGTCCGGCAGGGCAGGCGCGACCTCAGCCGGAAGGGTGGCTGCGCGGGGGGAAAGCGGTGTTGCGGCCGCAGCCAAAGCCTGCGGGGCCGGGTCTGGCCGCGCCTTGTCCGGCCGTGCCACGATCCCTGCGCTGATCTGTCGGTCTGCCCGTGCCATGAAATACCCCAGCCCATGCCCCGGAAGACAGCATGCGCGCGCGAGGTTAATGCAGTGTTAACTGCGATTCAGGAAATCGCAGGTCAGTCCTGCAGCGATCAGGCGCTGCGGCGGGCCTGCATGGCGGCGGCGAAACGCTCGAAGAGGTAGAAGCTGTCTTGCGGGCCGGGGCTGGCTTCGGGGTGGTACTGGACGGAGAACACCGGCTTGCCATTGACCGCGATGCCGCAATTCGTGCCGTCGAAAAGGCTGACATGCGTCTCGGACACGCCGTTCGGGAGGGTGTCAGCGTCGACCGTGAAGCCGTGGTTCATGCTGGTGATCTCAACCTTCCCGGTGGTCAGGTCCTTGACCGGGTGGTTGGCCCCATGGTGGCCGTGGTTCATCTTGCGGGTCTTCGCCCCAAGGGCAAGGGCCAGCATCTGATGCCCAAGGCAGATGCCGAAGAGGGGCAGGTTCTGCGCCAGCACGCCCTGGATCATCGGCACGGCATAGGTGCCGGTCGCGGCCGGATCGCCCGGGCCGTTGGACAGGAACACTCCCTCTGGGTTCAGGGCCAGCACGTCTTCGGCGGTGGCAGTGGCGGGCAGGACCGTCACCTCACAGCCCACACTGGCAAGGCAACGCAGGATGTTGCGTTTCGCGCCGTAGTCCACCGCGACCACGCGCAGGCCGGGGCCTTTGCGCTGCTGATAGCCTTCGGGCCAGGCCCACCGCATCTCATCCCAGCGGTAGCTTTGCGCGCAGGTCACGTCCTTCGCAAGGTCTAGGCCGACGAGGCCCTTCCAGGCGCGGGCCTTCGCCACCAGCTTTTCAATATCGAAGATGCCATCGGGGTTATGCGCCAGCGCCACATGCGGGGCACCCTGCTGGCGGATGGCGCGGGTCAGGCGGCGGGTGTCGATGCCGCCAACGCCGATCCGGCCGATCTTTGCCATCCAGGTGGTCAAATCGCCGGTTGCGCGCCAGTTTGACGGTTCTGTCGGGTCCCACTTCACCACAAGGCCCGCGGCCGACGGGGTGGCGGTTTCATCATCTTCCGCCGTGACGCCGGTGTTGCCGATATGGGGGAAGGTGAAGGTCACGACCTGGCCCGCATAGGACGGGTCGGTCATGATTTCCTGATAGCCAGTCATCGCGGTGTTGAACACAAGTTCCGCCACCGTCTCACCGGAGGCGCCGAAGCCATGGCCGAAGAACAGGGTGCCGTCGGCAAGTGCAAGGCAGGCGGTAGGCTTCTGCGGTGCAGGCATGTGGCGACTCCCCAATGGGTAAATTCGCGCGAACCTAAGGGCAGGGACGCGCCGGGTCAAGGCTGCGCGACAAAAGGTTTATGTCGCGAAATCAGTGCCTTGCAAAAGTCGGGGCTGGTTGCGGTCGCCGGGGCTTCGGGGTAGACTGACGCCTTGCGGGAAAACCATGGGGATGGATGACCGATGCTGTTACGTGACCGTCTGCAGGTGGCCCTCAAGGATGCCATGCGCGCCAAGAAGGTTGACCGTCTGTCAACGCTCCGCCTGATCAACGCCGCCATCAAGGACCGTGAGATTGCCCTGCGCGGTGAGGCTGACGCGGGCGAAGTGGGTGAGCCGGAAATCCTGCAGATCATGGGCAAGATGGTGAAGCAACGCCAGGAATCGGCCCGTGCCTATGAAGAAGGTGGCCGGCTGGAACTGGCGGAAAAGGAACTGGCCGAAATCGGCGTGATCCAGGAATTCCTGCCCCGGCAGATGTCGGGCGACGAGATTGAGGCTGCGATCAGCTCCGCCGTGGCCGAGACGGGGGCCGCCAGCATCCGCGACTGCGGCAAGGTGATGGCGGCGTTGAAGGGCCGCTACACCGGGCAGATGGATTTCGGCGCGGTGGGTGCCTTGGTGAAAGGGCGGCTGGGGTAAGGCCCGGCAATCTTCAGGGGATGACATGCTTGGTTTTCTGTCCGGGGCACTGCTGACGATCGGGGGGATCGGATTCGACATGACCCCTTTCCTGAAGCTGGTCTATCCGGGGCGAGAGGTGGTGCAGGTCACCGCATCTGACGGCAGCCTTTTCGCTTATGCCTGCAAGCCCGGCCCGGCAGGGGAAACCCCGCAAGCGCAGGCAGAATTGGCCCATGCGGCCTTTGAAGAGAACCTTGACGGCTTTGCCGATGCCTTTGTCGGCAAAATCATGACGGACGTTGAAAACGATACGTCCGCGCTGGCCACCGGCCTGACCCTGCAGCGCGACGCGGAAAGCTGGGCCCGCGCTTCGGCCGTGCGGCTGGAGCGTGAGTTTGGCTGCGTCCATATTGGCTGAAAGCGCCTAGCGCAGGGTGGCGAGCCGGGCCTGCAGATCCTTCTTCAAGGCAATCCGCTCGACTTCAGAAAGAAAAGCGCCCAGTTCAACCTCGCGCGCTTCGGCCTTGAGGGTCAGGTAATTCGGCACCGGGCCGCCGCTGGGGTGCAAGGTCACGCGCAGCCAATAGGGGTTCGCCTCCCAGTTCTGCCGCTTGCCGCGCGGACCGTGGCGCGACAGGGTGATGCGCGCGGGCGTGAGGGTCAGATCCTCGACGATGTCGCGGTCGCGCCCATTCTTGCGCAAGGCAAACCAGATCGCCCAGATGGTGCCAAGCAGGAACGGCAGTAGGGGCCAGACCACGGGCGTGCCCAAAACGCCGACAAGCGGTACCGCGATCAGCGCCGCCGTGCCGCCGACAAACCAGACAAAGCCGCGCTGGGTCAGCGACCGGTGCGGCCAAAGGTGAAGACGGTCAGCGCCGTCGGATTTGGGAAGCCATTCATAGGGCATGGCGGCAGATTAAGACGCCCCAGGGCCGAGGAAAAGCCGCAGCTTGGCCGCTGCGGCAATCTGGCAAGGCAGGTAGGGCTGGGCGTCAGTTCCGCACGCGGACCGAAATACCGTCGCCTTGCAGTTCAAAGGATTCACGCCCCGGAGTGGTGGCGGTGAAGATCACCTCGACCGCCGGGGTCATGCCGTTGCAGCGCTTGGACATCCGGATGCCGTCCTTGCCGGTGGAAAGGGTGCCGGTCTTGAGCTGGGGAAGCTCTACCTGACCCGAGGTCGGCAGTTGGCCGCAGTCGCCGCGATAGCCGTAGACCACGACGGATTCGCCGACATTCAGGGTGACGCGTTCGCGATACTTGATCTCTCGCTGGGATTGGGCGGCAAGCGGCGTGACCAGAAGGGCCAACGCACCAAAGGCAAGGGTCAGGCGAAGGGGGGACAGGCGTGTGGGGGACATGCAGGGCTCCAACATCTGGGGAAGGAGGCGCTGCCGGGGAGGGAGGGGATTCCCCCCTGTGGCAGCGCCGAACAGGTAATGCGAAAGGTACTGATACGATCGGAGGGTCCGAATAGAGTCAGGCTAGGCCGCCGGGGGGCAACCCAACAAGGTATCAAGATTGGTAGTCTGCCGGGGGGAACGGGCCTGCCACGCGGCGGGTCAGACCTCGATCAGGCCGTCGCGCACGGCGATGGCAAGGGCCTGTTCACGGGTGCGGGCCTTCAGCTTGCGGCGCACGGACAAGAGGTGCTTTGTCACCGTCACATCCTGCAGGCCCATGCGGTCTGCGATCCGGCTGGTGCGTAGGCCCGCATAGACCCAACGCAGCACCTCGCATTCGCGGGGGGTCAGGGCGTTTTGCGCCGCATAACGCTCGGCGCTGGAGGAGCGGTCGTCCTCCGGGCGGTAGACGGCGGCGAGAAGCGCTGCCAGAAGCGCGCCCGGCCAAGGCTCGGGGGTAGCGAAGGCGGTGGCCGCATCGCTGGCTATCCGCTGATGAAGCTCAAGATCACGGTGCTCGGAGGCGAGTGGAACGAGCAAACCGACCTCCGCGCCATGAAAATCGCGGCTGCCGATGCCTTCGACAAGGGCCTGGAGCAAGGGGGCGAAGGTGCTGACTCGAGCCCATCATGAAGCTCGACATCGTCACACCCGAAGAAGT
>JAAUPC010000339.1 GCA_012036325.1 Paracoccaceae bacterium | reverse complement strand
CGATCTGATCGCGGCCTGGGTCACCGACTACAACACCGCAAGGCCCCATTCGGCCCTCGGCTACCAGACCCCCGCAGGTTTCGCCCTGCACCTGACCACCGCAATCGCCCGTCCCGCTGCACGCGATGAGAGTTCCGCGCGCCGGGCGATTGCTCAACCCGCGCCAAACGGCGTAATTGACCACCGGGCTCCGGTCGTAGTTGGATGAAAGAACAGTGGCAGGTCAATATTCACACCCTTAAATAAATGGTCGGCGATCAGATAAGGTCGCCTTTCCATCAATCCAACCAGTTCGAAGACGGGTGTAACCACGGTCGAGCCTCAAGAGAGGTCTGCCCATGATTACCACCAGCCCCGAAAGCTTCACTGGCCAGTTTGCCATTCCCATTCCTAACGCCTTCGATGCGTTGATGTGGAAAGTCCCCATCACGTCGGTGCCGTCCGACAACACCAATACGCCGCCTGCGGACCTGCTCAAGATGCCTGTCGCCCCGGCCCGTTGGCCGGAGTTCATGAGCATCACGACCCTGGCCGAGTATTTGGACATGTCCACCTCCAGTGTCCGTAAGTTGATCGCCATCGGCGTCATCCCGGGCCCGACTCTGGTGACTTCCATCCGAACACAACGGTGGCGGAAAGGCGAAATCGACGAGGTGGTCGCCCGACGGATTGAAGCCCGCGCCAAAGGGCCGTCCCTGTCCGATCTGCTTCATGCGACGGATTCCGCCCCAACAAAGCGCAAGGGGCGTTGATATGGCCCGGATTCGCGATTGCCTGATTCAGGAAACGACCCGTCATGGGAAAACCCGGTACATGTTCCACCGTCGGCCCGATGGTCGTCGGATTACGATTGCCGGTGAACCCGGACAGACGGAGTTCGAACGCCGTTACCATGCCCTCTTATCGGGGGCTGATTTGGTCGAGGAGCGCAGGGCTGACTCGATCACACGTATCCGCAAAGGGATCGATCCACAGACGTTGGGAGAGCTTTTCCACGCCTATGTGGCGCATCTGGACAACGAGCAGTCCAGAGGAAAGATCGCCGCATCGACTCGGCAGCACTACTGTCGGCTCCTCCAACAGCTTGTGGACCGCTATGGTAGTGCGGTCCTGACCAGCATCGAAGAACGTGATCTGCTGACGATGTTGGACAAGCATGGCCCCACCGCGAACACGTTCAACAATCACCTGCGGGCAGTAAAGTCGATCTTTGCATACGCCAAGAAGTACCATGGTCTGACTCCGAACCCTGCTCAAGGGCTGGAGAAGATCAGCATCACCACCGATGGCTTCCCCGAGTGGGAAGACGAGGACATCGAGCGTTTCGTCATGAAGCATCCGCTCGGGACCAAAGCCTACCTGGCCCTAATGCTATTGATGCATGTCGCCCCAAGACGGTTCGATCTGGTCAAACTCGGGCCGTCCAACGTCATCGAGCGGGGCGGGATGAAGATGGTGTCGTTCAAGCCTCAGAAGACCGCCAGAAGCTCCAACATTCAAGTGATCCTGCCGCTTCATCCCGAACTGGAAGAGGCGATCCAGCATACCAGGACTGGGACCGAAACGTTCATGATCACCGAGTTCGGACGGCCCTTCACGTCGAATGGTTTCGGCAACAAGATGGCCGAATGGCGAGATGCTGCTGGGATCAGGAAGGGTGTTGCATCCCATGGGATGAGGAAGACCGTGGGCATCAATCTCGCCGAGCATCAGGCATCACCCTACGAGATTATGGCTACGTTGGGCCACTCGTCGCCCAAGGTCACCGAAGTCTACACGAGAGCCGCGAACCGCCGGAAGCTTGCGGCGGGCGCAGCGTCGAAATCCACCTTGTCTGCGGTCAAAACGAGTGGGCCAAGAGGGTGAAAAGCACCCCCTTACACACCTTTTCACACACCTTACCGAATGTCGAAAATTTGTGTGTGATAACAAGAACGTTGGTGACCCCGGATGGATTCGAACCATCGACCTGCCGCTTAGGAGGCGGCCGCTCTATCCCCTGAGCTACGGAGCCAGTTGCTTCACTGCCTGCGCCTGAATGCGTCGAAACATCGTCCAAGGCAACTGCAGAAAAAGAAAAGGGGGAAGCAAGTTTTGGCCCACTACTCCCCCCCTGGTCCGTCGCATCCGGGTTGAGAGCTTGTCGGACACGCAGGATATGACCAGCCCGGACCTGTGACCCGGCGGCTGTTAGCGGTAACACTAGCAGACGAATGCGCCTTGGACAAGCCCGGCCTTTGGCGCTAACAAAGACCATCCCCATCCCGCGCCGGAAGCCCGCAGTGTCCAAACCGACCCCCGACCCGCGCCACACCCTGACCCTTCGTGATGTGTCCGAAGCCTCGGGCGTGTCCGAAATGACCGTCAGTCGCGTGCTGCGGAACCGGGGTGACGTGTCCGCCCCGACCCGCGAAAAGGTGTTGGAGGCGGCACGTGCCCTTGGCTACGTCCCGAACAAGATCGCTGGGGCGCTCGCCTCGCAACGGGTGAACCTTGTCGGCGTGGTGATTCCCTCGCTCTCGAACATGGTCTTTCCCGAGGTGATGACCGGCATTTCCTCGGTTCTGGACGGCACGGGCCTGCAGCCCGTGGTCGGCGTCACGAACTATCTGCCTGACCGGGAAGAGACGGTGATCTACGAAATGCTGTCCTGGCGGCCGTCGGGCATGATCGTCGCGGGGCTGGAGCATACCGATGCCGCCCGCGCCATGCTGGCCCGCGCCGGCATCCCCATTGTCGAGATCATGGATATCGACGGTGAACCCATCAACCACGCCGTTGGCATTTCCCACCGCCGCGCTGGCCGCCAGATGGCCGAAGCGATCATTGCCGCGGGCTACCGCAAGATCGCCTTTCTTGGCACCCAGATGCCGAACGACCACCGCGCCCGCAAACGACTTGAGGGGTTTGAAGAGGCGCTGGCCAAGGCTGGCCTTACCCTCGTTGACCGGGAATTCTACTCGGGCGGCTCGGCCCTTCTGAAAGGGCGCGAGATGACCGCCGCCATCCTTGCCCGCAATCCGGACGTTGATTTCCTTTATTACTCCAATGACATGATCGGCGCGGGCGGCCTTCTGCACTGCCTTGCCGAAGGTCTGGACGTGCCCGGCAAGATCGGCCTTGCGGGCTTTAACGGGGTTGAACTGCTCGACGGCCTGCCCCGCAAGCTGGCCACGATGGACGCCTGCCGCCTTGAAATCGGCAAGCACGCGGCCGAGGTGATCGCTGGCAAGCTGATCCCGGCTGAAAAGCTGGAGCTTTTCCCAACCCTGCAGCCGGGCGATACGATCCGGGGCTAGTAAAACCCGACCTCGCGCACCTCGATCATGGCCTCATGATCCCGCCCAAAGGCGACAACCCCGATCGATGTCAACCGGTCAGCCCTGAGCGTGTCGCGCAGCAAGGCACCTGAGGGCTCGAAGGTGCTGAACGGCAGCCGCACCTCGGCCCAGTCGCGCGTGACGTCAAAGCCCGCCTGATAATACTGCCACGGCAGAACCGTCCCATCTGTCCGCAAATGCACAAAGTATCGCTGGTCATTGCCCCGCACCACCAGCCGCACCCCTGTGGCGCCGTCCGGCCCGGCGTCGGCCATGTCCAGCCGCATCTGGATGAAGCCACCGTTATTGGCCGTGCTGACCGTGCCGGTCATCCGGGCATGGGTGCGGCCACCCTCGGTCACAAAGCTGACCTTGCCGCTGGAAACCCCGCCCATCACCGTATCTGCAAAGAACCGCCACCGGGTCTCAGGCCGCGCGGTGAAGTCATCTATCATCATGCCCTCTGCCAACCCTTGCGACGCCCCAAGGGCGAAAAGTGCCACGACGATGCCCCTGACCAACCCTCGCATTCCGCTTTCCTTCCGATGGAGCTTTCCCAAATCCTTAACACCACCCTAACGCGTCAGGTTAAGCCCTTGACTCAGTTGGGAATAACCGTTTTGTCCACCGTGGACAGATCAGGCCAAAAGCCGCGTTCCGTCCTGGCCCTTGATCTGCACGTCCAGAATGCTGCCTTCCGGCTGGTCGCTCGTGAAGGCCACCTCGGCGAAGCCCTCGGTCCGGCCCAGCCGTGGCCCCTCGGCCAGCACGCGGTGGGTCTGCCCGACCTGCGCCGCCAG
>JAAUPC010000338.1 GCA_012036325.1 Paracoccaceae bacterium | reverse complement strand
GGAGCCCGAGCCGGAGCCTGTGCCGGAGCCTGTGCCGGAACCGGAGCCTTTGCCGGAACCCGAACCCGAACCAGAGCCGCCTGCCTGAACCGGAGCCGTTGCCGGAGCCGGAACCCATCGCCCCGGCGGCGGAAGAGGAACAGGCGTTGCCGTCGCCTTCGACCGAGGAACAGCCTTTGGCTGAGGCGGCGGAGATTGTGGCCCCAAGCCCGGTTGAGGTGGAGACGGAAGCCGAAACCTCGGACACGCCGACGCCGGCAGTGAGCGATGAGCCTGCCGAGGCGGAGATTGTGCAGGAGACCCCGACAGAGGAAACCGTGGCGGAAGACACCGGCGATGTGCTGGAGACCGAGGCGAACCAGGACCAGACCGAGGCGACGGGGATGACCACCTCGATCCGGCCACGGTCGCGGCCAGAGCGGCCTGATCCGGTGGCAGAGCCGGAGGTTGAGGTTGCGGCGGCGGAGCCGGTGGAGGAAGCGCCTGAGCCGGTGGAAGAGCCGGTGGAAGAGCCGGTTGAGGACCCTGGCGAACAGCCGGTGGACGATCAGGCGACGGAAGACGCGATTGCGGCTTTGCTGGAAGAGGCGGCGGTGGAGGAACCGACCAGCACCGGCGGGCAAGCCTTGCCGCAAGGCCCGCCGCTGACGGGGGGCGAGATGGGCAACATCTCCTCGGCCATCGCGCGGAAGTGGAACCTGGGGGCGTCCTCGACCGATACGCTGCGGACGAAGGTGGTGATCCGGGTCAGCTTTGGGCCGGATGGGCGGCCCACGGGGTTTGACCTGATCGAATCCGATGGCCCGACGCAGACCGCCATCGACCAGCTTTACCAGACCGCCCAACGCGCGGTGAACCGGGCCTATGCCGATGGTGGCCTGCCGCTGCCGCCCGAAAAATATGACACCTGGCAGGTGCTGGACCTGGTGTTCGATGCCAACGGGATGACCTTGCGATGACCGGTTGGCCGAAATCGACCGGCAACGTGCAACCTTTTGCCGACGGGGCGGTTGTCCCTGAGGTTCTGCTACCCACCCGGCCCCGGGCCGGGCAAAGACACAAATGAAACGGAGCTTGAACCCGATGAGAGCAGCCTTGCGAACCCTTTTGGCCCTGATCCTGGGCATGACGCTGACCGGGGTCACCCCGGTGCTGGCGCAGAACGCCCCGCCGCGGATTGTCATTGGTCCCGGCGTGATCGAACCGATGCCAATCGCCATTCCGACCTTCATTGATGAGGGCGGCGCGGGGGAATATGCGCGGGAAATCGGGCGGGTGGTGCAGTCTGACCTTGAGGGGACGGGGTTCTTCCGCACCATCGGGGAAGAGGCCTATATCAGCCGGATCACCAGTTTTGACGGCGGGGTTGCGTTTGAAGACTGGAAGGCGATCAACGCGCAGGTGCTGATCACCGGGGCAGTCAGCGTTTCGGGCGACCGGATCACGGTGAAGTTCCGCGCCTATGACGTGTTCAACGGACAGGTGATGGAAGGGGCGGCACTCCAGTTTGCCGGGACCACGCAAGGCTGGAGGCGGATGGCGCATAAGGTGGCCGATGTGGTCTATTCCAAGATCACCGGCGAAGGCGGCTATTTCGACAGCCGGGTGGTGTTTGTCAGCGAAAGCGGGCCGAAGAACCAGCGGCTGAAGCGGCTGGCGGTGATGGATTATGACGGGGCCAATGTGGCTTACCTTACCGACAGTTCCGCCATTGTCCTTGCGCCGCGCTTTTCGCCGACGGGGGACCGGATCCTTTATACCAGCTATGAGACCGGCTTCCCGCGGATCACGCTGCTGGATGTCGCCTCGCTGGCGCGGCAGTCGTTGGACGAACAGCCCGGCACGATGACCTTTGCGCCCCGGTTCAGCCCGGATGGCGGGACGGTGGTCTTCAGCCTGGAGCGGGGCGGCAATACGGATATTTACGCGCTGTCCCTGGGCGGGGGCGGGTTGCGGCAGCTGACCAATGCGCCAAGCATCGAAACCGCGCCAAGCTTCAGCCCGGATGGCAGTCAGATCGTGTTTGAATCTGACCGGACCGGATCGCCGCAGATCTATGTCATGCCCGCTTCGGGCGGCGAGGGCACGCGGATTTCCGGCGGCGCGGGGCGTTACGGCACCCCGGTCTGGTCGCCACGGGGGGACCTGATCGCTTTTACCAAACAGAACGAGGGCCGCTTCCATATCGGCGTGATGCGCACCGATGGCAGCGAGGAACGCCTTTTGACCGCCAGCTTCCTGGACGAAGGTCCGACCTGGGCACCCAATGGCCGCGTCCTGATGTTCACCCGCGAAACCAGTGGGGCGGGCGGGCAGGCGCAACTGTGGTCGGTGGACATCACCGGGCGCAACCTGAAGCAGATCCCGACGGAAGGCCCGGCGAGTGACCCCGCCTGGTCGCCGCTTTTGCCATAAAACGTGACGCGGCCCCGATTCCCATGCGGGGCCAAAGCTGATAGTCTGCCTGCAATCGAGCCAATAAGAAGGAAGAAATCCATGACCCTTACCGTAAAATCGCTTCTCGTCGTTGCCGCCTTGGCGCTGGCAGCCTGTAACAATCCTGACCGCTATGGCGCGGGCGGCCCGGGTGGGGCGGGTGGCCCCGGCGGTGCGGGCGGCATTGACACGACGGGTCTGGGTGATCCGAACAACCCGACGTCGATCGCCTATTTCAACCAGCGCGTTGGTGACCGGGTGCTCTTTGCGGTGGACCAGTCCACAATCTCGCCGGAAGGACGCGCGGTGCTGACGGCGCAGGCGCAGTGGCTGATGACGAACACCGGCTATGCCGCGATCATCGAAGGCCACGCGGACGAACAGGGCACGCGCGAATACAACCTTGCGCTTGGTGCGCGGCGCGCGGCGGCGGTGCAGAACTTCCTGATCAGCCAGGGGGTGCCGGCGAACCGTCTGCGCACGATCAGCTACGGCAAGGAGCGCCCGATTGAAGTCTGCTCGACCGAAGACTGCTATTCCAAGAACCGCCGCGCCGTGACGGTGCTTTCGGCTGGCGCCGGGGTCTGACGCGATGAAGGCACTTCGCCTTGGTCTGGTGCTTGCGCTGCTGCCCCTTGCGGCAGTGGCGCAGGACCGCACGCAGACGCTGGCCGATATCCGGGCCGAGCTGTCGGGCCTTGCCGCCGAGTTCAACGCCCTGAAGGCCGAGTTGGTGTCAGGCGGGGCGGCCGCCACCGGGGCTGCGGGCGGCGATGCGCTGCAACGGATGGACACGATCGAGGCGGAACTGTCGCGCCTGACCGCGCGGACCGAGGAGGTGGAGCTGAAGCTGAACCGCGTGGTCGCCGATGGCACCAACCGGATCGGCGATATCGAGTACCGGTTGTGCGAAGTGACCGAAGGCTGTGACGTGACCACGCTGGGCGCGACCTCGGTCCTGGGAGGCGGGTCCGCCTCGGTTGTCGCACCGGTGGTCACTGACCCCGGCCCAGCCGCCGGTGGGGCAGAGCTTGCGGTCAGCGAACAGGCAGATTTTGACCGGGCCAAGGAGGTGCTCGGCACCGGTGACTTTCGCGGTGCTGAAGCGCTCTTTGCGACCTTTGCCCAATCCTATCCTGGCGGACCGCTGACGCAGGAGGCGCTGTTCCTGCGTGGGGAAGCGCTGACCAATCTGGGTGAGACGTCGAATGCCGCGCGGGCCTATCTGGACGCGTTCACCGCGGCCCCGGAAGGCCCGATTGCACCGGATGCATTGCTGAAGCTGGGGCAGGGCCTGGGCACGCTGGGCCAGGTGCAAGAGGCTTGCGTGACTTTGGGCGAAGTGGGCGTGCGCTATTCCGGCACGGCGGCGGCGAACCAAGCCTTCGTGTCGATGCAAGGTCTGGGGTGCCAGTAGGCGCGGACGGGCTGGTTGAGCGGGTCAGGGCGGCGCTTCCAGCGGGCCAGACGATTGGAATTGCGCTGTCGGGCGGTGGGGATTCCACCGCCCTTCTGCATCTGGTGCTGCGGGCGGGTTTGACGGTTGAGGCGGTGACAGTTGACCATCGCCTGCGCCCCGAAAGTGCGGCTGAGGCGGCGGGTGTTGCGGCCGCTTGCGCGCGGCTTCTGGTGCCGCATGAGGTGCGGGTCTGGGACCATGGGCCGGTCAGCGGCAACCTGATGGACGCGGCACGGCG